>NZ_JASCPO010000197.1:0-11080 GCF_029960145.1 Pseudomonas sp. PS01299
AGCAAGCCCGCTCCCACCCTTGAAATGCATTCCCCTGTGGGAGCGGGCTTGCTCGCGAAGGCGGTGCAACAGTCGCCGAAAAATCCTCAGGCCGGAATGCTGACCAGACTCAACAACTGCCCATCCTGCACCCCAAATTGCGCCTCCAGCTCGGTGCCATTACGCCATTCGCCAGACAAGTCAGTCAGCAAACGCAACCGGACCTGACCCTGCTCCGTCCACTCCAGCACCTCGGCGTGCTCGAAGTAGAAACGCTTCTGCACAATCGGGTACAGCGCCTTGAACAGGCTCTCTTTCACCGAAAACGTCAGGGTCACGCACAACGCCAGTTGTTCCCGCGCACCGGCGGCCATGCGTTGCAGCTCCGGCGGCGTCAGAATCTCCCCGGCCAGGCGTTCGGCGCGCTCGGTCTCGAGCAGGTTTTCCAGATCCATGCCCAAGCCGCGCCAGTGCTGCTTGTTGGCGACAATCGCCGCCGCGTGTCCGGTGCTGTGAGTGATCGAGCCGCAGATGTGCGCCGGCCACACCGGTGCGCGGTCTTCGCCAATCGCCGGAATCACGTTTGAGCCTTCCAGTTGCTGCAGCGCAGCCCGGGCGCAGATTCGTCCGGCAAGAAACTCGGCCTGCCGTTTGGCCACCGAGCGCTGAATGCTCGGCGGCGGCTCGATGGCGCTGCGCTGGAAGTCATCGCCCAGCAGTTGCTTCGGGTCGAAACGGGTACTGAGCAGCACGGTCTCGGGCAACACGTTGGGCAACGGCCAATGGGCGTCGAGCGGGGTGCAGCAGGTGGGGAGGGGCGGGCTGGAATTCATGGCGGGCATTTTGCCGGTTGAAGCCACGACTGGGTAGAGGCTGCACACTTTTGTGGCGAGGGAGCTTGCTCCCGCTGGGGGCAAAGCCCCCCAAATCTGTGGACGAGGTCTGTCAGGTAAACCGCGTCGGCATGTTTTTGCGACGGCTTCGCCGCCGAGCGGGAGCAAGCTCCCTCGCCACAGGGGCAATGTCAGCCAAAGATTTTCTGGAAGAACGCCTTCATGTCCGCCCAGGATTTTTCATCGGCCGCCTTGTTGTAACCGATATCCGGGCCACCATGATCACCGTGGCTCAAGCGATCGGCATCCGGATTGGTGAAGCCATGCTTGGCGCCGTCGAGGCTGAAGAATGTGTAGTCGGCGCCGGCCTTGTCCATCTCGGATTTGAACGCGGTGACGTTGTCTGGAGTGACCATGCTGTCCAGCGCACCGTGCTCGACCAGAACCTTTGCCTTCACACTGCCGGGCGTCGCCGGGGTGGTGGTCGCCAGCGCACCGTGGAAACTCACCACGCCCGCCAGCGGCTCGCCCTGACGCGCGGCGTTGAGCACCACGCCACCGCCGAAGCAGTAACCGATGGCGGCGATTTTATTGACGTCGGTCTGCGGCTGCTTTTTCAGCAGGTTCAACCCGGCCTCGAAACGTTTGCTGGAGGCCGCAGCATCCTGGGTCGCGGCCTGCATGAACGCCATCGCATCTTTCGGGTGCTCAGTGTTCTTGCCTTCGCCGTACATGTCGATCGCCAGCGCGCTGTAGCCCAGTTCGGCGAGATCGCGGGCGCGACGTTTAGCGTAATCGTTAAGGCCCCACCATTCATGCACCACGACGACTCCAGGGCGTTTGCCCTTGATCGCGTCGTCGTAGGCGTAGTAGCCGATCAGTTTGGTGCCGTCGGCACTCTGGTAGGGAATCTCCTGGGTCTTGATCGCGGCGTTGGCCAGACTGCTGGCAGCGAGCAAGGCGAGGGCGAGGAACAGGCGCATGGTCGGTCTCCTTATCGAAAGTGGTCAGGACAGCCTAGTCGATTTGATTCAGTGCAGGTTCACCGAGTGTTCAGGGCAGGTACAGGGGCGGCTTGCTAACCTTGCAGCCTATCGAACAGCAATGAGAAAGTTGTCGCCTGTGCCGTCGCCTTCGCGAGCAGACTCGCCCTCACAAGTATGCTGTTGACGTTGGAGCTTTTTGATTTGCCCGGGAGAGCGTTATGAAACTGTTGGTCGTCGAAGATGAAGCGCTGTTGCGCCATCACCTGCAAACCCGCCTGACGGAGAGCGGTCACGTGGTCGAGTCCGTGGCCAATGCCGAAGAGGCGCTGTACCAGACCGGACAGTTCAACTTCGATCTGGCGGTGATCGACCTCGGCCTGCCGGGCATGGGCGGTCTGGACCTGATCCGCCAGTTGCGTTCCAGCGGCAAGACGTTTCCGATCCTGATCCTCACCGCGCGCGGCAACTGGCAAGACAAGGTCGAAGGCCTCGCTGCCGGTGCCGACGACTACGTGGTCAAGCCGTTCCAGTTCGAAGAACTCGAGGCGCGACTCAACGCCTTGCTGCGTCGCTCCAGCGGCTTCACCCAGTCCACCATCGTCGCCGGACCGCTGTTGCTGGACCTCAATCGCAAGCAGGCATCGCTGGATGAAGAGCCGCTGGCGCTGACTGCCTACGAATACCGCATCCTCGAATACCTCATGCGCCACCACCAGCAAGTGGTGCCCAAGGATCGCCTGATGGAGCAGCTCTATCCGGATGACGACGAGCGCGATCCGAACGTGATCGAAGTGCTGGTCGGCCGTCTGCGCCGCAAGCTCGAAGGCCCGGGCGGGTTCAAGCCGATCGACACCGTGCGCGGTCTCGGCTACCTGTTCAATGAGCGCTGCACTTGATTCGTTCTCTTCGCGTTCGTTTGATGCTCGCCGCCACCACGTTGGCGGTGTTGTTCATGCTTGGCTTGCTGCCGGCCATGCAAGGCGCGTTCAGCCTGGCATTGCAGGACTCGATCGAGCAGCGCCTGGCCTCGGATGTGACCACGCTGATTTCGGCGGCACGTATCGAGAACGGTCGCCTGCAGATGCCGGCGCAGTTGCCTGACGAGCGATTCAACCTTACTGACGGGCGTCTGCTGGGCTACATCTATGATCGCGAGGGGCATCTGGTCTGGCGCTCCAAGGGCACAGAAGAAGGGCAGATCAACTACAAGCCGCGTTACGACGGCATGGGCAATGAGTTCGCGCGGATTCGCCAGGCCAGCGGTCAGGAATTTTTTGTCTACGACGTCGAAGTCAAGTTGCTCGGGGGCAAGAGTGCGGCATTCAGCTTTGTGACCCTGCAACCGGTGCACGAGTACGAATCGACGCTCGAAGGCCTGCGCGACAACCTTTATCTGGGCTTTGGTGCTGCACTGTTTGTCTTGCTTGCGCTGTTGTGGATTGGCCTGACCTGGAGTTTGAAAGCCTTGCGCCGGTTGAGTCAGGAGCTCGACGAAATCGAAAGCGGCACTCGCGAAAGCCTCAGCGAACAACACCCGCGCGAACTGCTGCGCCTGACCGGCTCGCTCAACCGTCTGCTGCACAGTGAGCGCCAGCAGCGCAGCCGCTACCGTGACTCCCTCGATGATCTGGCGCACAGCCTGAAAACCCCGTTGGCGGTACTGCAAGGGGTCAGTGAAGACATGGCCCAACGCCCGGAAGATCGCGATCAAGCCTGGGTGCTGCAAACCCAGATCGAGCGCATGAGCCAGCAGATCAGCTATCAACTGCAGCGCGCCAGCCTGCGCAAAAGCGGCCTGGTGCGCCACCAGGTGCGGCTGCAACCGGTGCTCAAAAGCCTGTGCGACACCCTCGACAAGGTCTACCGCGACAAACACGTGCGGGTGGCCTTCGATCTGCCGGAGCACTGTTACGTGCCGATCGAGCAGGGCGCGCTGCTGGAGATGATGGGCAACCTGCTGGAAAACGCCTATCGCCTGTGCCTGGGTGAAGTGCGCATCAGCGTGCGCGAGAGCCTCACCGGCATCGAGCTGTGCATTGAGGACGACGGCCCCGGTGTGCCGCCGAATCAGCGCGCGCGGATCCTCGAGCGTGGTGAGCGTCTGGATCGTCAGCACCCGGGGCAGGGCATCGGGCTGGCGGTGGTCAAGGACATCATCGAAAGCTACAACGCCAAGCTGATGCTCGGGGATTCGCCGATGGGCGGGGCGGCGTTCAGGATTCAGTTTCCTGCGGTTTAATTGGAAGTTGCCCTCACCCTAGCCCTCTCCCAGAGGTAGAGGGAACTGACCTAAGTGTCTCCAGAAAATGATCGACCTGAGTGATTTGCCTCGAATATGGATTCAGCAGAGAGCATTCAGGTCGGCGTATTTATCGAGCTTCCCCCATCCAGTCCCCTCTCCCTCCGGGAGAGGGTTAGGGTGAGGGGCTTTTGACGTTAAAGCCTCACTGCTCCTGCGCCCGATACGCCCCCGGCGTCAGCCCGGTCCATTTCTTGAACGCCCGATGAAACGCCGAGGGCTCGGAAAATCCCAACTGCTCGGCAATCTGTTGCAACGACAGATCCGCCCGTCCCAGATGATAGATCGCGATGTCGCGGCGCAACTGATCCTTCAATTCCTGAAAACTGCTGCCTTCCTCACGCAAATGCCGACGCAGGGTTTGCGGGCTGATGTGCAGCTGCGCGGCCACCGCTTCGAGGTCCGGCCACTGCGCACTGTCGCGGCTGAGCAAGCGGCGCAGGCGACTGCTGAGGCTGTCGCCGTCGTCCGGGCGCGATAGCAGGTCGGCGGGTGAGCGTTCGAGAAAGTGCTTGAGGGTGCGTTCGTCCTGCAACAGCGGCATGTGTAGATAGCGACTGTGAAACAGCAGGCTGCTCTGCTGGGCGGAAAACACCAAAGGGCAGGGGAATAACAGGTCGTACTCGGCACCGTGCGCCGGTTTCGGGTAACTGACGGTGGCCTGCTCCAGACGAATCCGCTGGCCGATCAGCCAACTGCCGAGGCGATGCCAGATCACCAGCAGGCTCTCGCTGAGAAAGTGATCCGGGTCCCATAACTGCGAGTCATCAAGGCTCAGGCGTACCCATTCGTCTTCGCGGCTCAGGCTCAGGCGCGGAGCCTCGGGGAATAGGCTATAAAACAATAAACCGCGTTGCAGTGCCTTCTCCAGATTGCGGCAGTGGATCAGCGCGTGGCACATCATCGCGAAGCTGCCGGGTTTGCTTGGCGCGTTGCCAAAGCCCAGGTATTCGTCATCCAGCGCCAGCCACAGGCTCTGGATCAGTTGGGTGAATTGCTCCGGGGCGATGCGCGCCCGAGGTTCATCGAGCAACTCGGGGCTGATCCCCAGTTGCTGCAGCAGCGGCGCATAGTCGAACCCCGAACGGCGTGCGCCACCGAGGGCGGCACGGGCGAAATGACTGGCGATGGTACGTTCGCGCATAAGCGGCAGATCCTTCCTCAGGCGCTGGATGGTAGCCGGGGCATGCGCAGGGCAACAAGGCGGATTTCCGCCAAATTGTAGGACGAGAGCCGCTGACTTGGCGGAAATCCGCCACACTGGCGTCACCGGGCAGTGACAAAAAATACTCTGCATCCCCTGATATCAAAAGGCTTGCAGCGAATTGCACCAAAGTGGCACGGCGTTTGCGATAAGAGCGACAGAAGTGTGCGTCTATTCCGCGGGAATAGCGCCGCTCCAACAACAAATCCCTCCAGTGCAGGAGGGTTCGCAATTCAGGTTCTGCGCCCAACAGATGGATGTTGCCCGCGGGACGCTTGAGGACACTTGCAATGACGACTCGTCAGCCACTGTACAAATCCCTGTATTTCCAGGTGATCGTCGCGATCATCATCGGTATTGCCCTTGGTCACTACTACCCGCAGTTCGGTGTGGCGGTAAAGCCACTGGGTGACGGGTTCATCAAGCTGATCAAAATGATCATCGCCCCGATCATCTTCTGCACCGTGGTCAGCGGCATCGCTGGCATGCAAAGCATGAAGTCGGTCGGCAAGACCGGCGGTTACGCACTCCTGTACTTCGAAATCGTTTCGACCATCGCCCTGCTGGTCGGCCTGATCGTGGTCAACATCGTGCAACCGGGCAACGGCATGCACATCGACGTCAGCACCCTCGACGCCTCGAAAGTCGCGACTTACGTGCAGCAAGGCGCAGACCAGAGCGTTGTCGGCTTCCTGCTCAACGTGATCCCG
Source organism: Pseudomonas sp. PS01299 (assembly GCF_029960145.1). Lineage (NCBI taxonomy): Bacteria > Pseudomonadati > Pseudomonadota > Gammaproteobacteria > Pseudomonadales > Pseudomonadaceae > Pseudomonas > Pseudomonas sp. PS01299. Next base: position 6,012 of record NZ_JASCPO010000197.1, read on the forward strand.
ACCACCATCGTCGGCGCGTTCGCCACCGGTGACATCCTGCAAGTGCTGATGTTCTCGGTAATCTTCGGTTTCGCCCTGCATCGCCTGGGTGACTATGGCCGTCCGATCCTCGACTTCATCGATCGCTTCGCCCACGTGATGTTCAACATCATCAACATGATCATGAAGCTCGCGCCAATCGGTGCCTTCGGCGCGATGGCGTTCACCATCGGTGCTTACGGTGTCGGTTCGCTGGTGCAACTGGGTCAACTGATGGCCTGCTTCTACATCACCTGCCTGGCCTTCATCCTGATCGTGCTGGGTGCCATCGCCCGCATGCACGGCTTCAGCGTGCTGAAGATGATCCGCTACATCCGTGAAGAACTGCTGATCGTACTCGGTACCTCGTCCTCGGAATCGGTACTGCCACGCATGCTGATCAAGATGGAGCGTCTGGGCGCGAAGAAATCCGTCGTGGGTCTGGTGATCCCGACCGGTTACTCGTTCAACCTCGACGGTACCGCGATCTACCTGACCATGGCTGCAGTGTTCATTGCTCAGGCCACCGACACGCACATGGACATCACCCATCAGATCACCCTGCTGGTGGTGTTGCTGCTGTCCTCCAAAGGCGCCGCCGGTGTGACCGGTTCGGGCTTCATCGTGCTGGCCGCCACCCTGTCGGCGGTTGGTCACCTGCCGGTGGCCGGCCTGGCGCTGATCCTCGGTATCGACCGCTTCATGTCCGAAGCCCGCGCCCTGACCAACCTGGTCGGCAACGCCGTCGCGACCATCGTGGTTGCCAAGTGGGTGAAAGAGCTGGACACCGACGTGCTGCAATCCGAGCTGGCTTCGGGCGGTCGCGGTATCGCGGATACCCGTCCGGAAGATGACCTGGGTGTGGCTGAAGGTGCTACTCCGAGCAACGTCAAGTAATCTGAATTGGCTCCAGTGTAATGCTGGAGTCTGAGAGCCCTTGTGGTGAGGGGATTCATCCCCGATGGGTCGCGAAGCGGCCCCTTCTTAGATAGAAGGGGACTGCTGAGCAGTCCATCGGGGATGAATCCCCTCGCTACAGGGGTTTTTTATTGCCTGCGATTTGAGCATTACGGTCACTGCCGCTGATGCATCCGGTGATTGCCGTGCGCGGCATCGCTGCCTAGGCTGAGTGCATCGCCCAAGGAGATCGCCCATGTCCGCGCCGCTGGCCTCACTGAAGATTCTGGATTTCTCGACCCTGCTGCCAGGGCCGTTCGCCTCGCTGTTGCTGGCGGACATGGGCGCCGAAGTGCTGCGCATTGAATCACCGACGCGCATGGACCTGCTGCGGGTGTTGCCGCCGCATGATCAAGGTGTGTCCGCCAGCCACGCTTACCTCAACCGCAACAAGCGCAGTCTGGCGCTGGATCTCAAACAGCCTGAGGCGCTGGAGGTGGTCAGGCAGTTGCTGGCCGACTACGACATTGTCCTCGAGCAGTTCCGCCCCGGTGTAATGGAGCGTCTGGGTCTGGGTTATGAGGCGCTGAGGGCGATCAACCCGAAGCTGATTTACGTGTCGATCACCGGCTACGGCCAGACCGGGCCGTACAAGGATCGCGCCGGACATGACATCAACTACCTCGCCCTGGCCGGTCTGTCCAGTTACACCGGCCGCGCCGACAGCGGGCCGTTGCCGCTGGGCGTGCAGGTGGCGGATATCGCGGGTGGTTCGCTGCATGGGGTGATCGGCCTGCTGGCGGCGGTCATCGCCCGGCAGCAGACCGGGCAGGGCACGCATCTGGACGTGAGCATGACCGATTGCGCCTTCAGCCTGAACGCCATGGCCGGTGCCGGCTATCTGGCCTGTGGCGACGAACCGCATTGGGAAGACCAGATGCTCAATGGCGGCAGCTTCTACGACTACTACCGCTCGCGCGACGGGCGCTGGCTGTCGGTGGGCAGTCTGGAACCGGGGTTCATGCAGCAGCTGTGTACGGCGTTGGGCCGGCCGGAGCTGGCGGCGCAGGGCTTGTCGCCGAAACCCGAGCAGCAACGGTTATTGAAGGATGCGTTGAAAGTCGAATTCGAGAAGCACGACTTTGCCGAGCTGCGCGCGTTGTTTGCCGAGGTCGATGCCTGTGTCGAACCGGTCTTGAACCTGAGCGAGGCGGTGCAGCATCCGCAGTTGCAGGCGCGTGAACTGGTGACCCAGGTGCCGCGTGGCGATGGCACGACCCAGGCGCAGATCGCCTGTCCGCTGAAGTTCTCCGAAGCGCTGCCGGCGCCGCGGCATGTCGGCGCAGGGTTGGGACAGCATACTGAGCAGGTGTTGGGGGAGTTGGGGTTTGATGCTGAGCGGATTGCCGAGTTGCGGCGTGCCAAGGTGATTCTCTAGCGTCTGTGCCGGCCCTTTCGCGAGCAAGCCCGCTCCCACAGGGGAATGCATTTCAAAATGTGGGAGCGGGCTTGCTCGCGAAGGCGTCGGCGGCGACAACACCAAACCGGCTATTCCACCCGCATCTCACCACTGAACACCAAAGTGTTGCGGCATCTACGGCATAAATACCGTCGCCCCTGGCGCACCAGGCTATGACGCTGCGCCGAAAACGGAAAATCACTGTCGGCGCACGGGCATTTGTAGATGTAGCGGGTCACGCTGCGGCGTTTGATTGCGTAGGTGTGGCAGCGATCCGGCGGCAGTTCGTAAACCCCGCGCATGATCAGTTGCCACTCCTCGCCGTGCGGCTGGATGCGGTCGCCGAACAGTTGATGGGCGATCAGGTGCGCGACTTCGTGGGCCACGGTCTGCTTGAGGAAGTGTTCGGTGTTTTCCCGGTACAGCTGCGGGTTGAAGCGCAGCAGGTTCTCGTGCAGATGCGCGACACCGGCTTTTTGCCCGCGCAGCTTGAGGCTGACGACCGGGCGTTGGAAATGACGTTTGAAAAAGGCTTCAGCGAGTTGGTAACAGTCTTCGACGCGGGTATTGAGTTGCTCGGGCATGCTTGATGGATCTCCAGAGGCGTCGAGTATGCCGCAACGTTCCTGACTTGCGAATCGCTGACCTGCCGAATGGTCATCCGCCAAACGAGAAGGCCGCCTTGCGGCGGCCTGTATTGGCAGATCTTGTTTTTCTCTGGGGTGAAGCTTGTCAGTTGGTATACACCGGCCCCACGCCGAGGCCCCAGACAATCACGGTGAACGCCATGATGGCCACCAGCACCACCAGACCCACCGCCAGCACTGAGCTGGAAAACAGGAAGCCTTCGTCCGACGGAATGTTCATGAACGTTGGCAGCCCCACGTACAGCAGATACACCGTGTAGCAGATGGCCGCCGTGCCGACGATCATTCCCAGCCACATGTGTGGATACAGCGCCGCCAGCCCGCCGACGAACAACGGTGTCGCGGTGTAGGTGGCGAATGCCACGCAACGGGCCAGACTCGGGTTGGCGTCATAGGTGCGGGCCATCCAGTGCACGAACGCGCCCATCACCGCGACGCCGCCGAGCATCGCCAGGTACGACATCACGGTCATCCAGATCGCACTTTCCACGGTGAGCATCACCGGTGCGCGGTTGCCGATCACCCAGCCGACCTGAGTGGTGCCGATAAACGCCGAAACCGCCGGAATCGCCGCCAGGATCAGCGTGTGCGTCAGGTACATGTGGCTGATGCTTTCCTCTTGGTCGCCACGGATTTCCTTCCATTCCTGATCGGGGTGGGTAAAAAGTCCCACTACGTGATGGATCATGCCAGTCACTCCTCTTGTTATTGCCATCGCCCCCCAGCGGAGCGCCTACGGGCCAAAGGTGGCCGAGCAAATTCAGGTCTTCAGATGTGTGCGACCTTATGTCGCAGTATAGAAAGGACTTAACCGCACAGGGACTAGGGGCTTAGAGCAAATCGCGCTGTAAACCGGCGGGGTAATCGCGGCAGGGTCTTGCACATTTGAGGCCGGATCGACTCTGTGGCGAGGGAGCTTGCTCCCGCTCGGCTGCGCAGCAGTCGCCAATCCTTGCGGTTCGGTGAGTCAGGAAAATAACGGCTGCAGGTTTGGGGGCGCTTCGCACCCCAGCGGGAGCAAGCTCCCTCGCCACAGGGGATCGGTTGAAAGTGACAGACCCACGGCCCTTCGCGCTCCCCGGGTTTTTGCGTAAAATGCCCGCCTTTCGTCACACCTCACGGATTTCGCGTCATGGGCACTCTTACGGTCAACCAGAACAAACTGCAAAAGCGCCTGCGCCGCCTGGCCGGCGAAGCGGTCGCCGATTTCAACATGATCGAAGACGGCGACAAGGTCATGGTCTGCCTGTCCGGGGGCAAGGACAGCTACACCATGCTCGACGTGCTGCTGCACCTGCAGAAGGTTGCACCGATCAAGTTCGAGATCGTCGCAGTGAACATGGACCAGAAGCAGCCGGGTTTCCCCGAGCACGTACTGCCGGCCTACCTGAAAGAGCTGGGCGTCGAGTACCACATCGTCGAGAAGGACACCTACTCGGTGGTCAAGGAACTGATCCCGGAAGGCAAGACCACTTGCTCGCTGTGCTCGCGCCTGCGTCGCGGCACGCTGTACACCTTTGCTGACGAAATCGGCGCGACCAAAATGGCCCTCGGTCACCACCGCGATGACATCGTCGAGACGTTCTTCCTCAACATGTTCTTCAACGGCACCCTCAAGGCGATGCCGCCCAAGCTGCGCGCCGACGACGGGCGCAACGTGGTGATCCGTCCGCTGGCCTACTGCAACGAGAAAGACATCCAGGCCTACTCGGACTTCAAGGAATTCCCGATCATCCCGTGCAACCTCTGCGGTTCGCAGGAAAACCTGCAGCGTCAGGTGGTCAAGGAAATGCTTCAGGACTGGGAGCGCAAGACTCCGGGCCGAACTGAAAGCATCTTCCGCAGTCTGCAGAACGTGGTGCCGTCGCAACTGGCCGACCGCAACCTGTTCGACTTCACCAGCCTGAAGATCGACGAGACCGCGGCTTCGCGCTTCGTTAACGTCGTCAATCTGTAAACACTGTCCCTGTGGGAGCGGGCTTGCTCGCGAAGGCGGTGTATCAGTCGCTATATGCGCCGACTGACACTCAGTCTTCGCGAGCAAGCCC
>NZ_JASCPO010000198.1:0-11004 GCF_029960145.1 Pseudomonas sp. PS01299
AGCAAGCATCAATGCTGAATGACACACCGCCTTCGCGAGCAAGCCCGCTCCCACATTGGTTATTCGCTGTTTTGAATTTCTTGTTTTTACCGACTCCGCAGGCGTTATGACTTTAATTCTGGGTATCGACCCCGGCTCGCGCATCACCGGTTACGGGGTTGTTCGCGATACAGGCCGCGGCGGCTGCATCTACGTGGCGTCGGGCTGCATCCGTACCGGCGCCGGCGAGCTGCATGAGCGGCTGCAAATCGTTTATCGCGGCGTGCGTGAAATCATTCAGACCTATGGCCCGGTGACCATGGGCATCGAAAAAGTGTTCATGGCGAAAAACGCCGACTCGGCGCTCAAACTTGGGCAGGCTCGTGGCGCGGCGATTGTGGCTGGCGCTGAAGAGTGCCTGGAGATTGCCGAGTACACCGCCACCCAGGTCAAGCAAGCTGTGGTCGGCACCGGCGCCGCCAATAAAGAACAGGTGCAGATGATGGTCATGCACATGCTCAAGCTGACCAGCAAACCGCAGATCGATGCCTCGGATGCCCTGGCTATCGCCATTTGTCACGCGCACACCCGTTCCAGTCTGCTGCCGCATGGCCTGGGTACCGCACGCAGTCGTGGCGGGCGCCTGCGTCTCTGATAGCATCAGCAATCATTTTTGCGGAATGCGGATTTCGCGCCTGGGTCGTCGGCCCGATTCCCGCCTTCCATCTGTCGCCAGCCCACGGCTGGCCAACGCTCAAGGATCTGAAACGTGATTGGACGCTTGCGCGGCACCCTGGCTGAGAAACAGCCGCCGCACCTGATTCTGGATGTAAACGGCCTCGGGTATGAGCTGGAAGTGCCCATGACCACCCTTTATCGTCTGCCGTCGGTCGGTGAACCGCTGACGCTGCACACCCATTTGGTCGTACGCGAAGACGCGCAGTTACTCTATGGTTTCGCCGGCAAGCGTGAGCGAGACTTTTTTCGCGAGTTGATCCGTCTCAATGGTGTCGGGCCGAAACTGGCCTTGGCCTTGATGTCGAGCCTGGAAGTCGATGAACTGATTCGCTGCGTGCAATCCCAGGACACCTCGGCGCTGACCAAGGTCCCGGGGGTCGGCAAGAAAACCGCTGAGCGCCTGCTGGTTGAACTGAAGGATCGCTTCAAGGCCTGGGAAACCTCGCCGGCCATGTTCGCCCTGGTGCCGAACCAGCCGGACGGCCCGGCGCCGGTCAACACCGCTGAAAACGATGCGGTCAGTGCGCTGATTTCCCTGGGCTACAAGCCGCAGGAAGCGAGCAAGGCGATTACCGCCATCAAGGACAAGAATTTGAGCAGTGAAGACCTGATCCGCCGAGCCCTGAAGGGAATGATTTAAGTGATTGAAGCTGATCGTCTGATCGCCGCCGCGCACAGCCCGCGCGAGCGCGAAGAAGTCCAGGATCGGGCCATTCGCCCGGTCAGTCTGGCCGACTATATTGGCCAGCCGACCGTGCGCGAGCAGATGGAACTGTTCATCCAGGCGGCGCGTGGTCGCAGTGAGTCACTGGATCACACGCTGATCTTCGGCCCGCCGGGTCTGGGTAAAACCACGCTGGCCAACATCATTGCCCAAGAAATGGGCGTGTCGATCAAGAGCACGTCCGGCCCGGTGCTTGAGCGTCCGGGAGATCTGGCGGCACTGCTGACCAATCTGGAACCGCACGACGTGTTGTTCATCGACGAAATCCATCGTCTGTCGCCCATCGTTGAAGAAGTGCTGTACCCGGCGATGGAAGATTTCCAGCTCGACATCATGATCGGCGAAGGGCCGGCGGCGCGCTCGATCAAGCTGGATCTGCCACCGTTCACTCTCGTTGGCGCCACGACCCGTGCCGGCATGCTGACCAACCCATTGCGTGACCGCTTCGGTATCGTCCAGCGTCTGGAGTTCTACAGCACGGCGGATCTGGCAACGATTGTCAGTCGGTCTGCGGCTATTCTCGGTCTGCCACTGGATCCGGAGGGTTCTTTCGAAATCGCTCGTCGTGCCCGTGGTACGCCGCGAATCGCCAATCGTCTGCTGCGTCGGGTGCGCGATTTTGCCGAAGTGCGCGCCAAGGGCCATATCACCAAATCGGTGGCCGATCTGGCGTTGAACCTGCTGGACGTCGATGAACACGGTTTCGACCATCAGGACCGGCGCTTGCTGCTGACCATGATCGAGAAGTTCGATGGCGGCCCGGTGGGTATCGACAGTCTGGCGGCGGCGATCAGTGAAGAGCGCCATACCATCGAAGATGTGCTGGAGCCGTACCTGATTCAACAGGGCTACATCATGCGTACGCCACGGGGCAGGGTGGTGACGCGGCATGCGTACCTGCATTTCGGTTTAAACATTCCGTCACGAATGGGCGAAATGCCCGTGGCAGACGAGTTTCTCGATGCCTTGGACGATTGATACACATTTATTGGCGATTTATTCAGCGTTTGTACTGTCACAGGACGGTACTTTTGCGGTAAAGCCTTAAACACTGAAAAAACAGTTGCCTGGCCGGATTGGCAACCCGAGGAGTAAGCACTAGAGTATGCGCGCGCAAAACGGGCTTGAGCCGTTCGCACATCGTTGTCGCGTTTATTACGAGGACACCGATGCGGGCGGCATCGTGTATTACGTTAATTACCTCAAGTTTATGGAACGGGCTCGAACCGAGCGGCTCCGGACGCTGGGCTTTGCCCAGTCGGAACTGGCCGGGGAGGACCTGTTGTTTGTCGTGCATTCCAGCGAAGCGCGTTACCACGCGCCGGCGCGACTGGACGACGAACTGCTGGTAAGCGCTGATGTAATCGAATTGAACCGTGCCAGCCTGCGCTTTAAACAGCAGGTCAGGCGGGCCACGGATAATGTGCTGCTCTGTGAAGGGCAGTTTCTGGTGGCCTGTGTGCGCACCGACAGTTTGAAACCCCGGGCCATGCCCGAATCCTTGCGTGCGGCCTTTGCCGACGCGGGCGGCACGGGTACACACTCAAAGCAGGAGATAAAGCGTGGAAGCTAACGTCGTCGACCATTCCTCCATGTGGAGCCTGGTCAGCAATGCCAGCATCGTGGTGCAGTTGGTAATGTTGACCCTGGTGGCCGCATCGGTGACCTCATGGATCATGATCTTTCAGCGCAGCAATCTGCTGCGTGCCGGTCGACGCGCCCTGGAGAGCTTCGAAGAGCGCTTCTGGTCGGGTATCGATCTGTCCAAGCTGTACCGTCAGGCCGGCAGCAACCCGGATCCGGATTCGGGCGTGGAGCAGATCTTCCGTGCCGGTTTCAAGGAGTTCTCCCGTCTGCGTCAGCAGCCAGGCGTCGATCCCGAAGCGGTGATGGAAGGTGTGGCCCGTGCCATGCGCGTTGCCATCTCCCGCGAGGAAGAGAAGCTGGAGCAGAGCCTGCCGTTTCTCGCCACCGTTGGTTCGGTCAGCCCGTACATCGGTCTGTTCGGTACCGTGTGGGGCATCATGAACTCCTTCCGCGGTCTGGCCAGCGCCCAGCAAGCGACCCTGGCCACTGTGGCCCCAGGCATCGCCGAAGCCCTGATCGCCACCGCGATCGGCCTGTTCGCCGCGATCCCGGCCGTTATCGCTTACAACCGTTTCTCTGCCCGCAGCGAAACCTTGCTGAGCCGCTACTACACCTTCGCCGATGAGTTCCAGGCGATCCTGCACCGCAAAGTGCACACCAGCGAAGAATAAGCAGGTATTTCCCGATGGCTTTAATCGCTCGAGCCCGAAACAAGCGCAAGCCGGTCGCCGAGATGAACGTGGTGCCATACATCGACGTGATGCTGGTGCTGCTGGTTATCTTCATGGTGACCGCGCCGATGCTCAATCAGGGCGTGAAAGTGGATCTGCCCAAGGTTTCCAGCGAAGCCTTGCCGCAGGACAACAACACTCAGGTGCTGACCATTTCGATCAAGGCTGACAAGACCTACTACTGGAACCTTGGCAGCGAAGTCGATACCGAAAAGCAGCAGGACAGGGCAATGACGCTGCCGCAGATGACTGACGCGGTGACCAAGATCATTCGTGCCGGCACCGAAGGTGGCAAGCGTACCCAGGTCTTTATCCGTGGCGACAAGTCGGTCGACTACGGCGCCGTGATGGGTGCCATGGGCGGGTTGCAGAAAGCCGGGGTCGGTAATGTTGGTTTGATTACCGAGGCCCCCTGATGCAGCAACAGCGAGAGCCGTCCGCCTCGGAAAGCTACTTCTGGCCTAGTGTTCTGGCGATTGTCCTGCACGTGCTGGTGTTCGGCATGCTGTTCGTCAGTTTCGCCTTTACACCCGAGTTGCCGCCGGCCAAGCCGATTGTCCAGGCGACCCTGTACCAACTGAAATCGAAAAGTCAGGCAACCACCCAGACCAATCAGAAGATTGCGGGTGAGGCGAAGAAATCCGCCGCGCGCCAGACCGAAGTCGAGCAGATGGAACAGAAAAAGGTCGAGCAGGAAGCGGTGAAGGCTGCGGAACAAAAGAAAGAAGAAGCGGCTCAAAAGGCCGAGGAAGCCAAGAAGGCCGATCAGGCGAAGAAAGCGGACGAGGCGAAAAAGGCTGATGAAGCCAAGAAAGCCGACGATGCGAAGAAAGCCGAGGCCAAGAAGGCAGAAGAGAAACAATTGGCTGATATAGCCAAGAAGAAAGCCGAAGAAGAAGCCAAGAAGGCGGCTGAAGAAGAGGCCAAGAAAGCGGCCGCTGAAGAAGCCAAGAAGAAGATCGTCGAAGACGCGAAGAAGAAAGCCGCCGAAGACGCCAAGAAAAAAGCTGAGGCTGAAGAGGCGAAGAAGAAAGTCGCCGACGAAGCGAAGAAGAAAGCTGCTGCCGATGCTGCGAAGAAAAAATCGCAGGAAGCGGCACGTAAATCCGCCGAAGAGAAAAAGGCTCAGGCCCTGGCAGATTTGCTTTCCGATACGCCGCAGCGTCAGCAGGCCTTGGCCGATGAACAGGGTGACGAAGTCGCGGGCAGTTTCGATGACCTGATTCGTGCGCGAGCAGCGGAAGGTTGGGCGCGTCCGCCTTCGGCACGCAAAGGCATGACGGTCGTGCTGCAAATCGGCATGTTGCCGGACGGTACGGTGACTTCGGTCAGCGTGGCCAAGTCCAGTGGCGATGGTCCGTTCGATGCGTCGGCAGTTGCGGCAGTGAAGAATATTGGACGTTTGACAGAAATGCAGGGAATGAAGCCGAGCGATTTCGCTCCGTATCGTTCATTCAAGATGACATTCACACCTGAGGATCTAGCCTTGTGAGAAACCTTCTTCGAGGAATGCTGGTCGTGATCTGCTGCATGGCAGGGATCGCGATGGCTGATGAAAAGAACATTCTGGTCACCAGCGGCAGCGATCGGGCCACCCCGATCGCCGTCGTACCGTTCGGTATGCAGGGCGGTGCCGTGCTGCCGGACGACATGGCCGAAATCATTGGTAACGATTTGCGGAACTCGGGCTACTACTCGCCGATTCCAAAGCAAAACATGATCAGCCAGCCAAGCCAGCCGAGCGAAATCATCTTCCGTGACTGGAAGGCGGTGGGTGCTCAATACATGATGGTCGGCAGCATTGCTCCTGTGGGCGGCCGTCTGCAGGTGCAATGGGCACTGTTCAACGTGGCCACCGAGCAGAAAGTGGCTGACGGCAGTGTCTCTGGTACCACCGAGCAACTGCGTGACATGGCGCACTTCATCTCTGACCAGTCGTTCGAAAAACTCACCGGTATCAAAGGTGCGTTTTCGACCCGTCTGCTGTACGTGACAGCCGAGCGTTTCTCCGAGAAGAACACTCGCTACACCCTGCAGCGTTCGGACTACGACGGTGCCCGTGCGGTAACTCTGCTGCAATCGCGCGAGCCGATCCTGTCGCCGCGTTTCGCACCGGATGGCAAGCGCATCGCCTACGTGTCGTTCGAGCAGAAGCGTCCACGGATCTTCATGCAGAACATCGACACCGGTCGCCGTGAGCAGATCACTAACTTCGAAGGCCTGAACGGCGCACCAGCCTGGTCGCCGGATGGCAATCGCCTGGCTTTCGTACTGTCGAAAGACGGCAACCCGGATATCTATGTGATGAACCTGGGTTCGCGTCAGATCACTCGTGTGACGGCAGGCCCTGGCATCAACACCGAACCGTACTGGGGCAAGGATGGCTCGACCATCTACTTCACCTCGGACCGTGGCGGCAAGCCGCAGATCTACAAAACCAGCGCCAGCGGCGGTGGTGCCGAGCGTGTGACCTTCATTGGCAACTACAACGCCAACCCGAAGCTGTCGGCTGATGAAAAGACGCTGGTGATGATTCATCGCCAGGATGGTTTCACCAATTTCAAGGTGGCGGCCCAGGATTTGCAGCGAGGTAGTGTAAAGATCCTCACTGATAGCACTCTGGACGAGTCACCCACTGTTGCGCCCAACGGCACCATGGTAATCTACGCCACCCGCCAGCAGGGCCGGGGAGTCTTGATGCTCGTGTCCATTAATGGACGCGTGAGGCTCCCGCTTCCTACCGCACAAGGCGAAGTCAGAGAACCGTCCTGGTCCCCTTACCTGAACTGACGCGGCGCTTTACGTTTTACTTAACACACTGGGGTTCATTAGGAGTTTCACGATGGAAATGCTGAAGTTTGGTAAATTTGCTGCGCTGGCTCTGGCCATGGCTGTAGCTGTAGGTTGCTCGTCCAAAGGCGGCGACAACGCCGGTGAAGGCGCTGTTGATCCAAACGCTGGTTACGGCGCAAACACTGGTGCCGTTGACGGTTCCCTGAGCGAAGAAGCTGCTCTGCGCGCAATCACCACCTTCTACTTCGAATACGACAGCTCGGACCTGAAGCCAGAAGCCATGCGCGCTCTGGACGTTCACGCCAAAGACCTGAAAGCAAACGGCGCTCGCGTTGTTCTGGAAGGCAACACCGACGAACGTGGTACTCGTGAGTACAACATGGCACTGGGCGAGCGTCGTGCGAAAGCCGTTCAGCGCTACCTGGTACTGCAAGGTGTTTCCCCAGCTCAGCTGGAACTGGTTTCCTACGGCGAAGAGCGTCCAGTTGCTACCGGCAACGACGAGCAGTCCTGGGCTCAAAACCGTCGCGTCGAACTGCGTAAGTAATTCGATATGCGAACGTGCCGTCGTGCTGTAACTGTTCTGGCTCTCAGTCTCGCACCGCTTGCGGTGTGGGCTGCGGTTCCTGTGGTCGATGACAACTCCGGTTATAACAATAGCGGGAGCAGCTATCCGCCTGCGGGTTACGGTACGAACGGCGCCTATGCCGGGGGAGCGGCTTCGGCCCCTGCCTCGGCACAGGGCATGCTGTTCAACCAACTGCAACAGATGCAGGATCAGATATCCCGCCAACAAGGTGTGATCGAAGAACTGCAGAATCAGGTTGCGCGCATGAAACAGGAATCCCTGGAGCGATACCAGGATCTTGATCGGCGCATAGGATCCGGTGTTGCACCTGCCGCGACTCCTGAGAATTCTTCTGCCGGTGGCGATGCAAGTGCTGCTGCCGGTGCTGCCGCTGGCGCCGGGGCTGCTGCCCAGGCACCTGCTGCAAGTAGCGAACCGGGTGATCCGGCCAAGGAAAAGCTGTATTACGATGCCGCTTTCGACCTGATCAAAGCCAAGGATTTCGACAAGGCCAGCCAGGCTTTCTCGGCATTCCTGCGTAAATACCCGAACAGCCAATACGCGGGCAATGCCCAGTACTGGTTGGGCGAAGTGAATCTGGCCAAGGGCGATCTGCAAGGTGCAGGTCAGGCTTTCGCCAAGGTGTCGCAGCTCTATCCCAAGCACGCCAAAGTGCCGGATTCGCTGTACAAGCTGGCTGATGTAGAGCGCCGCCTCGGTCACACTGACAAGGTCAAAGGCATTCTGCAACAGGTGGTTTCCCAATACCCGGGGACCTCCGCTGCTCAGTTGGCCCAACGCGATCTGCAACGCATGTAAGTGTGTTTGACCCGTTTGGAAGAAACCCGCGCTTGTCGCGGGTTTTTTCGTTAGAATTCACGCCCTTTTTCTGAAACACGCTTCTGGTGATCTACGCGTTGGCGGGGTTGTCTGAAGTGCCTGACGGAGGCGGACAGCCTGTTTAGCTGTTACGCCCGTGGCGACTATGCAAGACACATTGAGAATTACCGAAGTTTTCTACTCGTTGCAGGGGGAAACGCGGACTGCCGGGCTGCCCACGGTTTTTGTGCGCCTGACCGGTTGCCCATTGCGTTGCCAATACTGCGACAGCGCCTATGCGTTCAGCGGCGGTACGATCCGCACCCTCGACGATATCCTCGAACAAGTGGCCGGGTTTCGCCCGCGCTACGTCTGTGTGACCGGCGGTGAACCGCTGGCGCAGCCCAATGCCATCCCGTTGCTCAAGCAATTGTGTGATGCCGGTTACGAAGTGTCACTGGAAACCAGTGGTGCACTCGATATCTCGGCGGTAGATTCGCGCGTCAGTCGCGTGGTCGACTTGAAGACACCGGATTCCAAAGAGGCGCACCGCAACCGCTACGAAAACATCGAACTGTTGACGCCCAACGATCAGGTGAAGTTTGTCATCTGTTCGCGGAACGACTATGACTGGGCGGTTTCCAAACTGATCCAGTACGGTCTCGATCAACGTGCGGGTGAAGTGCTGTTTTCCCCAAGTCATCATGACCTCAATGCCAGGGATCTGGCGGACTGGGTGGTGGCAGACAACCTGCCGGTGCGTCTGCAATTACAGCTGCACAAGTATCTTTGGAATGACGAGCCGGGGCGCTGAGATGACTGAACAACTGAACACCACCGAACAGCGTGCAGTGATTTTACTGTCGGGCGGTCTGGATTCGGCCACGGTCGTGGCAATGGCCCGAGCCGAAGGTTTCGCCTGTTACACCATGAGTTTCGATTACGGCCAGCGCTCCCATGCAGAGCTGCATGCCGCCGCGCGCGTCGCTCGCGATCTGGGTGTGGTCGAGCACAAAGTGATCGGCCTGAACCTGAATGGCATGGGCGGCTCGGCGCTGACCGACACCAGCATCGACATCCCGGAAGAGCTGGGCGAGGGCATCCCGGTGACCTACGTACCGGCGCGCAACACGGTGTTCCTGTCGCTGGCACTGGGCTGGGCTGAAGTGCTCGGCGCGCGTGACATCTTTATCGGTGTCAACGCGGTGGACTATTCCGGTTACCCGGATTGCCGTCCGGAGTTCATCGAGTCGTTCGAGCGCATGGCCAACCTGGCGACCAAGGCGGGTGTGGAGGGCAACGGTTTCCGCATTCAGGCGCCGCTGCAGAACCTGAGCAAGGCGCAGATCGTCCAGGCGGGCGTGAAGCTGGGCGTGGATTACGGCCTGACAGTTTCCTGCTATCAGGCGGACGATGACGGCCGTGCGTGCGGCAAATGCGACAGCTGCCGCCTGCGTGCAGAAGGCTTCGCAGCGGCCGGTGTAAGCGATCCAACACCTTATTTTTGATTTTTTTCAAAAAGGTGTTGAATAGTCCTTAAAAATCAGTATTATACGCGCCACCACACAGCGGGTCGTTAGCTCAGTTGGTAGAGCAGTTGGCTTTTAACCAATTGGTCGTAGGTTCGAATCCCACACGACCCACCATATTTGGCGGTTTAGAAAATCCGGAAGGCCCACGAAAGTGAGGATTTCCGGGTTTTTTTTTGCCTGCGATTCAGGCACCTCTCCCTTGATCGTTGCCTGCGCTGACACAGGTCAGAATCATCTTTTGTATCAACGGGATATTCTGTAGCCTTGCGCAGCTTCAACGCTGTCCGTGCCTGATAATACTCACTCTCCCGGCGGTACCCTCAAGTGGTCCGGAGCCGGGTGTATACTCGACTTTCGCGCGAAAGCGCCTGCAGGTCTTGCGAACATGACGCAGATTTCCGAACGCCTTCTGGTTCAAGCCCACCTCGATGCCAAACAGCCCAAACCGCTGACTGCCGAGGAAGAGGCCTACTACCGTTCCGCCATCGCCGCCGAGCTCAAGGCTCAGGACGCGGTGCTGGTGGCCCACTTCTATTGCGATCCGGTGATTCAGGCCCTGGCCGAAGAAACCGGCGGCTGTGTGTCTGACTCCCTCGAAATGGCGCGCTTCGGCAACGCTCACCCGGCCAAGACCGTGGTGGTCGCCGGCGTGAAGTTCATGGGCGAGACCGCGAAGATCCTCAACCCGGAAAAACGCGTGCTGATGCCCACCCTGGACGCGACCTGCTCGCTGGACCTCGGTTGCCCAGTGGACGAGTTCTCGGCGTTCTGCGATCAGCACCCGGAGCGTACGGTGGTGGTGTATGCCAATACCTCGGCCGCGGTCAAAGCCCGTGCTGACTGGGTGGTAACGTCGAGCTGCGCACTGGAGATCGTCGAAAGCCTGATGGACAACGGCGAGACCATCATCTGGGGCCCGGACAAGCACCTGGGCACCTACATCCAGCGCAAGACCGGCGCTGACATGCTGCTGTGGGACGGTGCCTGCATCGTCCACGAAGAGTTCAAGTCCAAGCAGCTCGAAGACATGAAGGCGCTGTACCCGGACGCCGCGATTCTGGTGCATCCGGAGTCGCCGACCTCGGTGATCGAACTGGCGGATGCAGTAGGTTCCACCAGTCAGTTGATCGCTGCCGCGCAAAGCCTGCCGAACAAGACTCTGATCGTCGCCACCGACCGTGGCATCTTCTACAAGATGCAGCAGCTGTGCCCGGACAAGGTCTTCATCGAGGCGCCAACCGCCGGTAACGGCGCGGCGTGCCGCAGTTGCGCACATTGCCCGTGGATGGCCATGAACACCCTTGAGCGCACGCTCAAGAGCCTGAAGGAAGGGACGAACGAGATCTTTGTCGATCCGGCGCTGATTCCGCAGGCGATCCGTCCGTTGAAGCGCATGCTGGATTTCACCCAGGCGGCGCGGATGAAGCTGACGGGTAACGCCTAAGCTCTTTCTGCCAGACAAAAAACTGTGGGAGCGGGCTTGCTCGCGAAGGCGGTGTATCAGTCGATGCAAAAGGTGACTGATACACCGCC
>NZ_JASCPO010000199.1:0-10945 GCF_029960145.1 Pseudomonas sp. PS01299
GAGGCCGCTTTCGCGAGCAAGCCCGCACCCACATTTGATCGAGTTCCTTCAGTGGAATGCAATCAACTGTGGGAGCGGGCTTGCTCGCGAAGCTTTTCAGGCTTAATTCGGTCCAGGATCAGCGACCAGACGCCCCGCATCCTTGGTCAGCGACTTGAGAAATTCCGCCTGCAACTCAGGATCGTTGCGCGTCAGTTCTATGAGGCTTTGTTCCAGCTCGCTGGCCTCTTCCTCCAGACCCAGTTCCGACAGACGTTTGACCCGGTGGACCCACTGGCTCACTTCGTCGTCTTCCAGATCGTCATAAATCAACCCGTGCGCTTCGAGCAACTTGCTGCGCAAATGGCTGCTGATTGCCAGAGATGAATCGCTGTGCACGTCATCCTTGCCGTCTTCGACGCTGATCTGCAGTTTGCCGATATGATTCAGGTCATTTTCGGCGAACGGACTGTCCAGCAGGTTCAGGCGCAGCACGCCGTTGCGGTCGGTGGTCATGTCGAAGGTCTGCTTGCCGGCCTTGACCTGCACCGGACGCTCGCTCCACGGCAGGCTCGAATACTCCGTGCGCTTGTCGCGCTGGACTTCATCGATACCGGCCAGGTTCTGTTGCGCACGACCGTGGGACTGCACGTTCATGAACGGGTTGACCCCGGCAATGCCGTAGTTCAACCAGTCCTTGGTCACGCTGTCCGGCAGGTTGCCCAGAGCGAATACGTTGACCACATTGGCGCCAATACCGGCGACCACGGCCACTGCACCCAGCGGAATCTCGTAGATTTCGCGCCAGGGCTGATAAGGCGTGTAGCGATCGTAACGACGGGTGACCTCAAACTCGGTGACTTCGAAGGTCTTCTGTTCGTTGATTTTCACGCGACGCTGCGGCAGTTCGAGCACCTTAGGCTCACCGACATCGATCTGCAGGCTGTGATCGAGCAGTTTGCGCTCGACCCGCTCTTCGTGCTCGCTGCGCTGTGACATCTGATTGGCACAGCCGCTGACCAGCAGGGCGCCGCACAAGGCGGCGCCACCGAGGCCCAAGGTGTTTCGCTTGAACATGAGGTCTCTATCTGGATTCAGCGGCGGATACGGGCCTGAAGGAAGGACAGCACATCGGCAACCGGCAGCGCTTGCGCTTCGGCCTCGGTGCGGCTCTTGTATTCCAGGTTGCCTTCGGCGAGGCCGCGGTCACTGACCACGATCCGGTGAGGAATGCCGATCAGCTCCATGTCCGCGAACTTGATGCCCGGGCTGGTTTTCTTGTCGCGATCGTCCAGCAACACTTCGAAACCGGCCGCCGTCAGTTCTGCGTACAGCTTGTCAGTGGCTTCGCGCACCTGCTCGGTTTCATAACGCAGCGGTACCAGAGCGATCTGGAACGGCGCCAGGGTGTCGCTCCAGATGATGCCTTTCTCGTCGTTGTTCTGCTCGATGGCGGCAGCGACCACGCGGGATACGCCGATACCGTAGCAACCCATTTCCAGGGTGACCGGTTTGCCGTTCTCGCCCAGCACTTCGCACTTCATCGCCTTGCTGTACTTGTTGCCCAGCTGGAAGATGTGCCCGACTTCTATGCCGCGCTTGATTTCCAGGGTGCCTTTGCCGTCCGGGCTTGGGTCACCGGCCACGACGTTACGCAGGTCGGCAACGGTTGGAACCGGCAGATCGCGTTCCCAGTTCACGCCGAAGTAGTGCTTGTCGTCGATGTTCGCGCCGATACCGAAGTCGCTAATCAGTTCGACCGAGCGGTCGATGATGATCGGCAGCGGCAGGTTCAGCGGGCCGAGCGAACCGGCACCGGCGCCAATGGCGTCACGCAGCTCGGCATCGGAAGCCATGACCAGCGGGCTGGCCACGCCTGGCTGGTTGGCAGCCTTGATTTCGTTCAGCTCGTGGTCGCCACGGATGATCAGGGCAATCAGCTTGCCTGGCTCTTCGGCGTGGACGATCAGGGTCTTGATGGTCTTTTCAATCGGCAGATTGAATTTTTCCACCAGCGCGGCAATGGTCTTGGTGTCTGGAGTGTCGACCAGGCGCAGCTCTTCGGCCGGCGATGGACGCGAGGTTTCCCGTGGCACGGCTTCGGCTTTCTCGATGTTCGCCGCGTAGTCGGAGCCGTTGCTGAAGACGATGTCGTCTTCGCCGGACTCGGCCAGTACGTGGAACTCGTGGGAGCCGGCGCCACCGATCGAGCCGTTGTCGGCTTCAACCGGGCGGAATTTCAGGCCCAGACGGGTGAATACGTTGCAGTACGCCTGATGCATGCGGTCGTAGGTGACCTGCAGCGACGCCTGATCGGCGTGAAACGAGTAGGCGTCCTTCATGATGAATTCGCGGCCGCGCATCAAACCGAAGCGTGGACGGATTTCGTCACGGAATTTGGTCTGGATCTGGTACAGGTTGATCGGCAACTGCTTGTAGCTGCTCAACTCGTTGCGCATCAGATCGGTGATCACTTCTTCGTGGGTCGGGCCCGCGCAGAAGTCGCGACCGTGGCGGTCTTTGATGCGCAGCAGCTCAGGGCCGTATTCTTCCCAGCGCCCCGATTCCTGCCACAGCTCGGCCGGTTGGGTGCTCGGCATCAACACTTCAAGAGAACCGGCAGCGTTCATTTCTTCGCGAACGATGGCTTCAACCTTGCGCATTACTCGCAAACCCATCGGCAGCCAGGTGTACAGGCCCGAAGCGAGTTTGCGGATCATGCCGGCGCGCAGCATCAGCTGATGGCTGACGACGACCGCATCGGAAGGCGTTTCTTTCTGTGTGGCGAGCAAAAATTGACTGGTGCGCATGGTTGGCCGTTGTCGGTTGCTATGACTGGAAATGACGGAGCAGTGTACCGGCGAGATTTGCCGACGTACAGGATTGCGCTCGGCGGTGAGGCTCAACGGCGGGAATCCTCCCGCCGTATCTGAATTGTCCTACGACTCTTCGACCACGCTGGTCGGCACAGGCTCGGGCGTTGGTGTCGGGCCTTCGCGGCGGTTTTCCTGAAACCAGTGCAGGGCGATCAGCACCAGGGTCGGCACGCCGAGTAGCGCCGTGATCATGAAGAAGCTGTGGTAGCCGAACTTCTCGACCATCACTCCGGAGTAACCACCCATCAGGCGTGGCAGCAACAGCATGATCGAACTGAGCAGGGCGTACTGGGTGGCCGAGAACTTGAGGTTGGTCAGGCTCGACAGGTAGGCGACGAAGGCTGAGGTCGCCATGCCCGAACTGAAGTTGTCGAGGGAGATGGTCACCACCAGCATCTGCAGGTTCGGGCCCATGTCAGCCAGCATCACGAACAGCAGGTTGGTTGCCGCCGAAGCTGCGCCGCCAATGAACAGGATCGGCAGGATGCCGAAGCGCACGATCAGCAGGCCGCCCATCCCGGCGCCGAGGAGGGTCATGATCAGGCCGAAGATCTTGCTGACGCTGGCGATCTGATCCTTGGTGAAGCCCTGGTCGATATAGAACACGTTGGCCATCACGCCCATCACCGTATCGGACATCCGGTAAGTGGCGATCAGCCCGAGCAACAGCAACGCCTGCCAGCGGTAGCGCAGGATGAAGTCGTTGACCGGGGTCAGCACCGGCGCCAGGCCGCGACGGCCCATGGTCGACAGGCACAGGCCGGTGAGCAGGGTGTAGAGGATGGCGCGCAGGAAGGCGCGGTCTTCGAGCAACAGGTCGAGCGGGCTCATATTGCCGAACAGCACGCCGGCGAAATCGGTGTTGTAGAGCTGCGTGAACATCGCCGGAACCGACACCAGCAACACGATCAGCACGAATACCGAGGCCAGTTGATGCCCGAAACTGTAGCGGCCGGCCTGCAACTGCGTGCGCAGTGGCACTGGCGGTTCGCGCATCAGTAGCGAGGTCAGCAGGGCAGGGATCATCAATACCCCGAACAGGGCGTAGGTGCCGGTCCAGGCCGAGTGTTGATAGTTGAAACCGGTGGAGCCGAAGCCCTCGGCAAAGAACAGCGCGCCCGCCGTGGCGAGCAGGGCGGCGACGCGGTAGCCGGACATGTAACTGGCAGCCAGCGCGGCCTGGCGGCTGTCGTCAGCGATTTCCAGGCGATAGGCGTCGACCGCGATGTCTTGGGTGGCGGAGGCGAAGGCGACGATGACGGCAATGGCGATCAGCCAGGACAGGTGTTTCTGCGGATCACAGAAGCCCATGCCGATCAGCCCCAGAATCACCAGGGTCTGCGAGAGCACCAGCCACGAACGGCGGCGGCCAAGCTTGCCCAATAAAGGCAGGCGCCATTGGTCGAGCAGCGGTGACCACACCCATTTGAAGGCGTAGGCCAGGCCGATCAGGCTGGCGTAGCCGATGGTTTCACGGGCAACACCGGCTTCACGCAGCCAGACGGAAAGCGTCGAAAATACCAGCATGTACGGCAGGCCGGCAGCAAAACCGAGCAACAACAGCACGAGCGTCGAAGGACTGGCATAGGCGGCGAGCGCGGCGCGCCAGGTTTTACGGGGCATGGGCTGAAGTCTGCCTCAAGATTGCGAAAACAAAGCGCGCACTCTAACCGCTGTGCTCTATCGGACGCCAGCCATGGCGCTGAATATCCACACGATTGTTCAGGACGGTGACGCCTTCAGAACGCAATCGTGCCCGTTGTTCGTCCCCCGAGGGGCTGCCCAGTGGCAGACTGATCCGACCGCCGGCACCCAGTACCCGGTGCCACGGCAGTTTGGTATCGCCGGGTAATTGGCTCAGGGTCCGGCCGACCCAGCGGGCGGCGCGCCCCAACCCTGCGAGTTCAGCTAACTGACCATAGCTGACCACCTTGCCCTCAGGCACTTGGGCAAGGGTGGAATAAAGCGCCGTGCGTCGGATTTGCGCTTCGCTTTCCTCGGGATGATTCGGCTCTTTCACCAGCGCGGTTCCTGAACAATAGTCGTATCGATGGGCTCAAGCGTAATCGCTCGTTGGCCAGATGAGAAATGAACTCAATGGAAATCGCTCGGTCAGTCCTTGTCAGGGTCTTATTCCTACGGATAATGCCGACCTTTTTTCGCAAACTTGAGCCCTCGATCCGCTTATGTTGTCCAGAACCCTGCTGTGCCTTGCTGTCTTCAGTGCCTCCACGCCGCTGCTTGCCGATACCGTCTGGTTAAAGAACGGTGACAAGCTGAGCGGTAAGATCTCCGTTTTCGATGGCGGCAAATTGCTGATCCAGACCCAATATGCGGGTGCGGTCAGCATCGACTGGAAAGAGGTCAAGACCCTGCAGAGCGATCAGGAGCTGCTGGTCAAACAGGACGCCTACAACGGTGAAAAAGCCAAGTCGCTGACCGCCGCCGATGACGGCAAGGTCACCCTGGCCAACGGCGAGGCGCCGAAGACCGTCGAGCTGGCGAGCATTCAGCAGATTCTCAAACCGAAACCGGTGGTCGAGGATCTGGTGTGGAAAGGTAATGTAGGCCTGGCGATGGATTATCAACGGGCGGAAAAGGACACCGACGACTACGACATCGACTTCAAGACCACCGCGCGTCATGGCCGCTGGCGGCACACCGCCGAGGGCGAATACAACCGCGAAGTGCAGGACGAGCAGGTCACCACCAATAACTGGCGCGCCGAATACGCACTCGACCGCTTCCTGACTGACAAATGGTTCTGGCAGGGCCGCCTGAACTACAAGCGTGACTACGTTGAAGAGCTGTCGCGTCAGCGTGTGGTCGGTACCGGTCCGGGTTACCAGTTCTGGGACGACGAGCTGGGCGCGTTCTCGCTCGGTTCGCTGCTCAACCGCACCGATTACGAGTACAGCGATGGCGGCAAGGACAACTTTTATTCGGTCGCCATGAAGTGGGATTACAACCGCTACCTGATCGGCAAGAAAGTCGAGTTCTTCACCAATGGCGAACTGGGCAAGCCGCTGTCTGACGTAGCCAACTACGCGCTGGATGCCGAGATGGGCCTGCGCTACAAGGTCACCGACTGGGCCTCGCTCAACCTCAAGGCTGAGCGCGACATCATCAGCGGCACCAAGGATGCGGATTTGAACAAGACCCGCTACACCGCAGGGTTTGGCGTGGCCTGGTAAGGCAAGTCGAAAAAAAAGCAGCCGTGAGGGCTGCTTTTTTTGTGGCCGTTAAAAAACACACGCCCACAAAAAAGCCCCGCTTTGAGGGCGGGGCTCTTTTCTAAAGAAGCTACAAGTTAGATAACTTGTACTTCTTCAGCTTGCATGCCTTTCTGACCGCGGGTAGCGATGAAAGAAACCTGTTGGCCTTCTTTCAGGCTTTTGAAGCCGTCGGATTGGATAGCTTTGAAGTGAACGAACAGGTCGTCACCGGATTGTGGAGTGATGAAGCCGAAGCCTTTTTCATCGTTGAACCACTTAACGGTACCGGTTTGGCGATTAGACATGGTGTAACTCCTTGAACAAAGATAACTGCGACTCAGGAAGAACCCTGGCCGAGACTGAGTGCAAAGAGCAGGAAAAATTCTTGTAGATGGTTGGATCGAAATTCAACATATCGTGTAGAGATTCTCAGTGACACAAGCAACACAGTGGCGCCACCTTAACCCTTTTTCCGGAACGTGCCAATGTTTCTTGCGAAGGTTTCTCTGTTTTAGGGATCGACGGTGTGACGGTTCGTCGCCAGGGCCTGTATTTCCAGGGTGTTCGGCGAGAATTTCAGCGCGGACTTTGAACCCGGCGGCGCGCCCGGTAAGATGCCGGACAGATTTTTTCCACCTCGCTATTCAGGACACCCGCCATGAGCATCAAATCGGACAAGTGGATTCGCCGCATGGCGCAGGAACACGGCATGATCGAGCCTTTCGTCGAGCGCCAGGTGCGCGGCAGCGACGACAGCCGTGTGATTTCCTACGGTGTGTCGAGCTACGGCTACGATGTGCGCTGCACCAACCATTTCAAGGTGTTCACCAACATCAATTCGGCGATCGTCGATCCGAAGAACTTCGATGCCGGCAGCTTTGTCGACATCCACAGCGACGTCTGCATCATCCCGCCGAACTCCTTCGCCCTGGCCAGCACTGTCGAATACTTCCGCATTCCGCGCAACGTATTGACCATCTGCCTGGGTAAAAGCACCTACGCGCGCTGCGGCATCATCGTTAACGTCACCCCGCTCGAGCCTGAGTGGGAAGGCCACGTGACCCTGGAATTCTCCAACACCACCAACCTGCCGGCGAAAATCTACGCCAACGAGGGCGTGGCGCAGATGCTGTTCCTCGAATCCGACGAGCAATGCGAAGTTTCGTACAAGGATCGCGGCGGCAAATATCAGGGCCAGCGTGGCGTGACCCTGCCGCGTACCTGATCCATCCGGCAGTTCGCGGGAATTCTTTGGCGGGCAGACACTCTATGGGGTGTACTGCCCGTTTTTGCTTCTGGCAAAGCGGGCCTTCGCCGAGGAGGTTGCATGAAGATCGATCCGCATATCACCGCCCAACTGGCAAGGCTTGAGCCCAATCAGGTTGGCGTTTTGGCCTGGTCATTGTTGGCACACCCGGCTTTCCATATGGCAGGCGGCATTCCAGGTCAGCCTGATCCCGACACCCCTAACGAACAACCGACCGAACCCGGCGAGCCGACGCTGCCGGACGAGCCGCCACCCGCGCCAGTGGCCTGAGTCGCTACTCCATGAATGGCCAGTCGGCTGAGGTTTGCCCAAGACCTCAACTGACGGGCCATATTTCGTTGTCGCCGATGACGAAAATCCTGCACTGAGCGTCTTTCTCGACCTGATAACCACCGGTAAAGGCACCAAAGGCCGGCAGCAGGCTCAATCGCTCACCCAGTCGAAAACACGCCAGCCGCAAACGCTGCCGCCCCTTGCCGTTGAGCCGATAGACCGGATGCACATGCCCGGCCAGCACATGCCGCTCGGGATGTGGATCCGGTTCGTGTTGCAGGGCAAACGGCCCGAGCAGCAGGGGCTCCGGAACCACGCGGATATTCAGCGCCGCCGGGGGATCCCCGGCACGTTTGTCGTGGTTGCCGCGAATCAGCGTCATCGGCAGATCCGCGTGCCGTGCACGCCACTCGGCCAGGGCATTCAGCGTACCCGTCGCATGCGAACCGGGGCCGTGCAGAAAGTCACCGAGGAAAATCAGCTGCCGACAGGGCAGTCTGGCCAGCAAGCGGTCGAGCACTTCGATATTCGCCGTCGTGGTGCCCTGGGGTACCGGCTGGCCGAGGCTGCGATAGGCCGCGGCTTTGCCGAAATGCACATCGGCGATCAGCAGTGCTTGCTGCGCCGGCCAGTACAGGGCCTTTTCCGGCAGCAGCCAGAGTTCTTCACCGGCCAGGCGCACTGGATACGCTGCACTCATGAGGCTTGACCCTTGTCGGCGGACTTCTCCAGATCGCCGACCATGCGCCGGATGCGGTCAGCGAGTTTTTCCGAACTCATGCTTTCGCGCATGCGCTCCACCAGCAACGGAAAGCCTAGCGGTGTAGGACGTTTGATCAGGTGCATGTCCAGTTTCATCCGGTTGATCCGCTCCAATGTCTGTTCCAGACGACGAATATCCAGTTCTTCCCGTAAGACTTCTTCCCCGGCTTGAGCCAGCAGCAGGTTGTCAGCGTCGTATTGTTTGAACACTTCGAAGAACAATCCGCTGGAAGCCTGTACCTGGCGGGTACTTTTCGGCGCGCCGGGATAGCCGGCGAACACCAGCCCGGCGATCCGCGCGATCTCGCGAAAGCGCCGCAACGCCAGCTCCCCGGCACTGAGGCTGGCCAGCACGTCGCGCAGCAGATGCTCGGGGCTGAGCAGCGCCGCATCGAGTTGCTCGAACCAATCGACCGGCGTGGCGCTGAGCAACTCCAGCCCGTAATCATTCACCGCAATCGAGAACGTCAGTGGCTGGCGCTGACTCACGCGCCAAGCCAACAGGCTGGCGAGCCCCAGATGCACCTGGCGCCCGGCAAACGGATAAAGGAAAAGGTGCCAGCCTTCACGGGATTTCAGCGCTTCGGCCAACAGACTGTCGGAGGTGGGCAGACCCGACCAGTGCGCCTGGGTTTGCAGCAACGGTTGTAGCGCCTGCATTTCCGGGCCGACGAACTCACCCCGCGCTGCTGCAGTAAAGCGGCTGACCACCGCGGCGGCCAGTTCGTTGGAAAGCGGCATCCGCCCGCCATTCCAGCGCGGCACGGCGGCTTTTTTCGCGGTGCTGCGTTTGACGTACGCGGTCATGTTCTCCACCCGCACCAACTCCAGCAGGCGCCCGGCAAACAGAAAGCCATCGCCCGGTTTCAGCCGCGCGATAAAGCCTTCCTCGACACTGCCCAACTGCTTGCCGCCGCCACCCTTGCTCCAGAATTTCAGGTTGATGCTGGCGTCGCTGACGATGGTGCCGATGCTCATGCGATGACGGCGCGCCAATCGCGCATCGGGCACGCGCCAGACGCCGTGTTCATCCGGTTCGACCCGACGGTAATCCGGATAGGCCGTCAGAGAAAGCCCGCCGTGACGTACGAAAGCCAGCGCCCAGGCCCAATCTGCCCGTGTCAGATCACGATAAGCCCAGGCACCACGCACTTCTTCGTACAGCTCTTCGGGAATAAAGCCACCGCCCAGCGCCATGCTGACCAGATGCTGCACCAGCACATCCAGCGGTTTGTGCGGCGACAGACGCGGTTCGATGAGTCGTTGCGCCACGGCGTCGCCTGCGGCAGCGGCTTCGATCAGTTCCAGGCTGTGGGTCGGCACCAGCGTCACGCGCGAGGTGCGCCCCGGCGCGTGACCAGAGCGCCCGGCGCGTTGCATCAGTCGCGCTACGCCTTTGGCCGAGCCGATCTGCAGGACCCGTTCCACCGGTAAAAAGTCCACGCCCAGATCCAGGCTCGAGGTACAGACCACGGCTTTCAGCTTGCCGTCCTTCAACGCTTGCTCAACCCAGTCGCGGGTCTCGCGGGACAGCGAGCTGTGGTGCAACGCGATCAGCCCGGCCCAGTCCGGCCGCGCTTCGAGCAATGCCTGATACCAGATTTCCGACTGTGCCCGGGTGTTGGTGAAGACCAGGCTGCTGGCGCAGGCATCCAGTTCGGCGACCACCTGCGGGAGCATCTTCAGACCGATGTGCCCGGCCCAGGGAAAACGCTCGATGGCCGGTGGGATCAAGGTGTCGACATTGAGTGATTTTTCGCTCTGGCCCTGCACGCTGATCCCGCCGCCCTGTGGGATCAGCACCTGTTCGGCGTGGGCTTGATTACCGAGGGTGGCGGACACGCCCCAGACGATCAGTTCGGATTGCCAATGGCGCAGGCGGGCGAGGGCCAGTTGCAGTTGTACGCCGCGTTTGTTGCCGAGCAGTTCGTGCCATTCATCGACAACGATCATCCGCAGGCTCGACAACGCAGTCCTGGCGTCGGCTCGGGCAAGCAGCAGGGTCAGGCTTTCCGGGGTGGTGATCAGCGTGGTTGGCAGGCGCCGGCCCTGACGCGCACGTTCGGCGCTGCTGGTGTCGCCGGTGCGCAGACCGATGCTCCACGGAATCTGCAAATCGCTGACTGGCGCTTGCAGGGCGCGTGCGGTGTCGGCGGCGAGGGCACGCATCGGCGTGATCCACAGCACGGTCAGTGGTTCGGCTGGTGCTTTGCGTTTTTTGCTGTCTGCAACGCTGGGTTTGATGCGGGCGAAGCGGTTGAGCGCGGCGAACCACACCGCATAGGTTTTACCGGCGCCGGTGCTGGCGTGGAGCAACCCCGACTGACCTTGTTTGACGGCGGCCCACACCTGCTTTTGAAAGGCGAACGGCTTCCAGTTGCGCGCGCTGAACCAGAGTTTTGCGAAGTCGGTGGAGGTCGGCATACCGGCGGCGTGCGCTCTGAAGGTGTTCCTTCAGTGACCGCGCCGTTGCGGGACAAGTTTAATTTTGTGCGAGTACATACACCCTTGTGGGAGCGGGCTTGCTCGCGAAAGCGGTGGGTCAGTCAAAACAATGCTGACTGACCCACCGC
>NZ_JASCPO010000019.1:0-49838 GCF_029960145.1 Pseudomonas sp. PS01299
TTGCATCGTTGACTGACACACCGCTTTCGCGAGCAAGCCCGCTCCCACATTTGATTTGTGTTTATGAAAAAAGCCGCTCAACCGCCCGCCTGACAGTTGTTCTCATTCGCTAATTTTTCCGGTCTGTATTCGTTTTATAGGGACGACGTGCCTTTGTGCTTCCTGCCTACTGATCCGGATGCTGAGAAATGAATGCTGAAGACTCCTTGAAACTTGCTCGCCGGTTTATCGGGTTGCCCCTGGAAAAGCGCCAGATGTTCCTCGCGGCCCTGCACAAGGAGGGCGTCGCGCGGTTCCCGATACCCGCCGGCATCGCAGCCGAGGATCGTCAGGCGCTGTCTTACGCGCAGCGACGCATGTGGTTCCTCTGGCAACTCGATCCGCAGAGCGGCGCCTACAACCTGCCCGGTGCGGTGCGACTCAATGGTCGACTGAATCAGTCGGCGCTGGAGCAAGCTTTCGCCAGTCTGGTGGAGCGCCACGAAACCCTGCGTACGGTGTTCCAGCGCCAGGCCGATGACAGCCTGCTGCAAGTGCCAGCCACCGCGCCGCTGCTGATTAACCGGGAAGACTTCAGCGCACTGCCGGCCGGTGAGCGCGAGCAGGCGGTGATCCGTGCCGCCGAACAGCAGTCGGTGTTGCCATTTGATCTGGCGGTCGGCCCCTTGCTGCGGGTGACCTTGCTCAAGCTTGCCGAGCAGGAACACGTGCTGCTGCTGACCCTGCACCACATCGTGTCCGATGGCTGGTCGATGAACGTGTTGATCGACGAATTCAT
This sequence comes from Pseudomonas sp. PS01299, assembly GCF_029960145.1. Classification (NCBI taxonomy): domain Bacteria; kingdom Pseudomonadati; phylum Pseudomonadota; class Gammaproteobacteria; order Pseudomonadales; family Pseudomonadaceae; genus Pseudomonas; species Pseudomonas sp. PS01299. The sequence goes on from NZ_JASCPO010000019.1 coordinate 779, forward strand.
CCGTTGCTACGACGCGTTCGACGCCGGTCAGACGCCGCAATTGCCGCCATTGCCGATCCAGTACAGCGACTATTCGCTGTGGCAACGCCGCTGGCTGGAGGCCGGTGAGCAGGCGCGCCAGCTCGACTATTGGCAGGCGCAACTGGGCGACGAACACCCGGTGCTGGAGCTGCCACTGGATCATTCGCGCCCGGCGATGCCGAGCTATCGCGGCACTCGTTACGAGTTTGCGGTCGACGGCCAACTCGCCGAGCAACTGCGCAGCACTGCGCAACAGCATCAGGTCACCGTGTTCATGTTCCTGCTCGGCGCTTTCAATGCGCTGCTGCACCGTTACACCGGGCAGACCGACCTGCGGGTCGGCGTGCCGATCGCCAACCGCAATCGCGGCGAGATCGAGGGGCTGATCGGCTTCTTCGTCAATACCCAGGTGCTGCGCACGCAACTGCACGGTCAGACCCGGGTCGACGAACTGTTGCGGGCGGTCAAGGAAACCGCGCTCGGTGCCCAGGCGCATCAGGATCTGCCGTTCGAGCAACTGGTCGAAGCGCTGAAGCTGGAACGCAGCCTCAGCCACACGCCACTGTTCCAGGTGATGTACAACCATCAGCCGCACGTCGCCGATATCGCCACCATCAGCACCGCATCCGGCCTGCAACTCGACAGCCTCGACTGGCAGAGCCGCACCACCCAGTTCGACCTGACGCTGGACACCTGGGAGAAGGGCGGCAAGCTCCACGCCGCACTGACCTACGCCAGCGACCTGTTCGATGCACCGACCATCGAACGCATGGCGCGGCACTGGCTGCGCCTGCTGACGGCGATGGTCGCTGATCCGTCGCAGCGCATCGGTGAGTTGCCGCTGCTGGAGGCTGACGAGCAGCGCACCCTGGTGCACGACTGGAACAACGTCCACGCGCAGTACCCGAGCGACACGCCGATTCATCAGTTGATCGAAGCACAGGTCGCGCGTACGCCGCAGGCACCGGCGCTGGTATTCGGCGAACAGACCCTGAGTTACGCCGAACTGGATGCCCGAGCTAATCGCCTGGCGCATCTGCTGCGCGAACAGGGCGTGCAGGCGGACAGTCTGGTCGGCGTTTGCGCCCTGCGTTCGGTGGAAATGGTCGTCGCGCTGCTGGCGATTCTCAAGGCCGGCGGCGCCTACGTGCCGCTGGATCCGGAGTACCCGCAGGAGCGTCTGGCCTACATGATCGAGGACAGCGGCATCACTTTGCTGCTGACGCAACAGGCGCTGCTGGCAGCGCTGCCGACTGACGGCGTAAACGTCATCACCCTGGATCAGCCGGGGCTGCTCGACCGTTACAGCGATAGCCGTCCGGAAGTCAGCGTCGATCCGCTGAACCTGGCGTATGTGATTTACACCTCGGGTTCCACCGGCAAACCGAAGGGCGCCGGCAACAGCCACGCGGCGCTGGTCAACCGTTTGTGCTGGATGCAGGAGGCCTATGCGCTGGACGCCAGTGATTCGGTGCTGCAGAAAACCCCGTTCAGTTTCGACGTGTCGGTGTGGGAGTTCTTCTGGCCGCTGCTGACCGGCGCGCGGCTGGTGGTAGCCGTGCCGGGCGCGCACCGTGATCCGCTGCAACTGATCGATAGCATCAACCGCCACGGCATCAGCACGCTGCACTTTGTGCCGTCGATGTTGCAGGCGTTCATTCACGAAGCCGGCGTGGAAAGCTGCAGCGGACTCAAGCGGATTGTCTGCAGCGGTGAAGCGTTGCCGCTGGATGCGCAACTGCAAGTCTTCGCCAAACTGCCGAACGCGAGCCTCTACAACTTGTACGGCCCGACCGAAGCGGCCATCGACGTCACTCACTGGACCTGTGTCGATGAAGGCGCGGACAGCGTGCCGATCGGCCGGCCGATCGCCAACCTGCGCACCCATGTGCTCGATGCCGAATTGCTGCCGGTGCCGAGCGGTGTCGCCGGTGAACTGTATCTGGGCGGCGCCGGGCTGGCGCGCAGTTATCACCAGCGTCCGGCGCTGACGGCCGAACGTTTTGTGCCGTGCCCGTTCCATGACGGCGCGCGCCTGTACCGCACCGGCGACCGTGTGCGGCAGCGTGCCGACGGCGTGATCGAATACCTCGGGCGTCTCGACCATCAGGTTAAGTTGCGCGGTTTGCGCATTGAGTTGGGTGAAATCGAGACCCGCCTGATGCAGCACTCGCTGGTGCGTGAGGCGGTGGTGCTGGTGCAGGGCGGCAAGCACCTGGTGGCTTATCTGGTGCTGGAAAATCCGCAGGCAGACGAGCAGTGGCAACAAGAGGTCAAGGCGTGGCTGCTCGGCAGTCTGCCGGAGTTCATGGTGCCGACCTACCTGATCACCCTCGACAAATTGCCGGTCACCGCCAACGGCAAGCTCGACCGCAAGGCCTTGCCACAACCGGATGCCGCGCCGCAACAGGCATTCGTGGCGCCACAGGACGCCATGCAAAAAGCCCTCGCGGCGATCTGGGAAGCTGTGCTCGGCCTCGACCGCGTCGGCCTCGAAGACAACTTCTTCGAGCTGGGCGGCGATTCGATCATCTCGATTCAAGTGGTCAGCCGCGCGCGGCAGGCCGGGATCCGTATCAGCCCGAGTGACCTGTTCCAGTACCAGACGGTGCGCAGTCTGGCGCTGGTCGCGAGCCACGATCATCTGTCTTCGGTGGATCAGGGGCCGGTGACCGGCGACGCTGTGCTCGGGCCGATCCAGCAGGATTTCTTCAGCCGGGTGATGCCGGTGCGCGAGCACTGGAATCAGTCGTTGCTGCTGACCCCGCGTGAGGCATTGAACGCACAATGGCTCGATGCGGCGCTGACCCACCTGATCAATCACCACGACGCCTTGCGCCTGCGTTTTGTCGAAGGCAGCGAAGGCTGGCAGCAAAGCCACGGCCCGCTGCTGACGGGCGCTGAGCTGTGGCAACGCGATGCCGAATCTGCCGAACAGTTGCAGGCACTGTGCAACGAAGCCCAGCGCAACCTCGACCTGCAAAACGGCCCGCTGCTGCGCGCGTTGCTGATGACGATGGCCGACGGCTCGCAACGACTGGCGCTGATCATTCATCACCTCGCGGTCGATGGCGTTTCCTGGCGGGTGCTGCTGGAAGATCTGCAGCAGGCTTACGAGCAACTGGCGGCGGGTGGCGGCATTCAGTTGCCGGCGAAGACCAGCGCGTTCCAGAGCTGGACTGCGCGTCTGGCGCAGGAAGCGTCGCGCTTCGATGAGCAATTGGGTTATTGGAAAGCCCAGCATCAGGGTGCCAGGGATCTGCCTTGCGAACGCCCGGATGGCAGCCTGCACAACCTGCATGGCGAGAAAATCGAATGGCGCCTCGACGCCGAGCGCACCCGTCAGTTGCTGCAACAGGCGCCCGCCGCCTATCGCACCCAGGTCAACGATCTCTTGCTCACCGCCCTGGCGCGCACCATCAGTCGCTGGAGCCAGCAGCCGGGCACGCTGATCGAACTGGAAGGCCACGGCCGCGAAGACCTGTTTGATGACGTCGACCTGACCCGCACCGTGGGTTGGTTCACCAGTCTGTTCGCGGTCAACCTGACCGCCAGCGCTGATCTCGACGGCTCGATCAAGGCGATCAAGGAGCAACTGCGCGCGGTGCCGGACAAAGGTCTGGGTTACGGCGTGCTACGGCATCTGGCCGCGCCGTCGGTGCGCGCCGAACTGGCCGCGCTGCCGCAACCGCGCATCACCTTCAACTACCTCGGTCAGTTCGACCGCCAGTTCGACGAGACGGCGCTGTTCGTGCCGGCTGTTGAAACCAGCGGCGTGGCGCAGGATCCTTCGGCGCCTCTGGGCAACTGGCTGACCGTGGAAGGTCAGGTGTATGGCGGCGAACTGTCGATGAGCTGGGGCTTCAGCCGCGAGATGTTCGACAGCGCCACGGTGCAGCACCTGGTCGATCAATACGCCAGCGAATTGCAGGCGCTGATCGAACACTGCTGCACGCTGCCCATTGCGCAAGCGACGCCGTCGGACTTCCCGCTGGCTCGGGTGACCCAGGCGCAACTGGATGCGCTGCCGGTGCCGGCCGGTCAGCTCGATGATGTCTATCCGCTGTCGCCGATGCAGCAGGGTTTGCTGTTCCACACCCTCTACGAGCAAGCGGCGGGGGAATACATCAATCAATTGCGCGTGGATGTGCAAGGCGTTGACCCTGAGCGTTTCCGCGCCGCGTGGCAGGCCACCGTCGATGCGCAGGACATTCTGCGCAGCGGTTTCGTCTGGCAGGGCGAACTGGCGCAACCGCTGCAGATCGTCCATAAGCAGGTGCAGTTGCCATTCAGCATTCTCGACTGGCGCGAGCGCGACGATCAGCCGGCAGCCCTTGCGGCGCTGGCCGATGCCGAGCGTCAGCAAGGATTCGATTTGAGCCATGCACCGTTGCTGCGTCTGGTGCTGGTGCAGACCGCTGCCGAGCAATGGCACCTGATCTACACCCATCACCACATCCTGATGGACGGCTGGAGCAACTCGCAGTTGCTCGGCGAAGTGTTGCAGCGCTACAGCGGTCGCACCCCGGCCCATGGCGGCGGACGGTATCGCGATTACATCGCCTGGCTGCAGCGTCAGGACGCGCAACTGAGTCAGGACTTCTGGAGCGCTCAGTTGGCCACGCTGCAAGAGCCGACCCGACTGGCCCGCGCCGCTACCGGCGGCGAGCGCGCCAGCGGCCATGGTGACCATTACCTGACGCTGGACGTGCCGCGCACTCAGGCGCTGGAAGCGTTTGCCCGCCAGCAGAAAGTCACCGTCAACACCCTGGTGCAAGCCGCGTGGCTGCTGTTGCTGCAGCGCTACACCGGTCATGAGGAGGTGGCGTTCGGTGCGACCGTGGCCGGGCGTCCGGCGGATTTGCCGGGCATCGAGCAACAGGTCGGCCTGTTCATCAACACCCTGCCGGTGATCGGCGCGCCGCGTCCAGACCAAAGCGTTGGCCAATGGCTGCAAGCGGTGCAGGCGCAAAACCTCAGCCTGCGCGACTTCGAACACACGCCGCTGGCGGACATCCAGCGCTGGGCCGGGCAGGGCGGGGAAGCGCTGTTCGACAACATTCTGGTGTTCGAAAACTACCCGGTCGCCCAGGCGCTGAGCCAGGCCGGGCAAGGCCTGACATTCGGTGATGTCGGCAACCTTGAGCAGACCCACTACGCCCTGAGCGTGGCGGTCACCCTCGGTCAGCAACTGGCGCTGCACTACAGCTTCGACCGCAGCCAGTTTGCCGGTGAGGTGATCGAAGGCATCAGTGCCCATCTGCTGCAATTGCTTGAGCAGTTTGCCGTGTCGGCCGAGCGCAACCTTGGCGAAATCGCTCTGGCCAGCGCGCAAGAGCATGCCCGCCAACAAGCCGAAAACCAGCCGCAGCCGTACCCGCTGGACATCGCTGTGCATCAGCGCATTGCCACGCTGGCGGTCGAGCGTCCGCAGCGCACCGCGGTGATCTTCAACGGTCAGCACTTCAGTTATGGCGAGATCGAGCAGCGTGCCAATCAACTGGCTCACGCGCTGATCGCCCGTGGTGTCGGCGCCGAGACCCGGGTCGGCGTGGCCCTGCCACGCAGCGAGGCGGTGATCGTCGCGCTGCTGGCGGTGCTCAAGGCCGGCGGTGCCTATGTGCCGCTGGACACCAGTTATCCGCGTGAACGCCTGGCCTATCTGATCGAAGATTCGGGGCTGGCGCTGCTTATCAGCGATTCGTCGGTGTCGGCGCAGTTGCCGGTCGACGAGTCGGTACCGTTGCTGGAACTGGATCGTCTCGACCTGCGCGAATTGCCGATCACGGCGCCACAGGTGGCAGTCGATCCGCACAACCTCGCGTACGTGATCTACACCTCCGGTTCCACCGGTAATCCGAAAGGCGTCAGCGTTGCCCATGGCCCACTGGCGATGCATTGCCAGGCCATCGGTCAGCGCTACGAAATGCGCGAAAGCGACTGCGAATTCCACTTCATGTCGTTCGCCTTCGACGGCGCCCACGAACGCTGGCTGACCAGCCTGACCCACGGGGCTTCGCTGCTGATTCGCGACGACACGTTGTGGACGCCGGAGCAGACCTATAACGCGATGATCGAACACCGCGTGAGCGTGGTCGCGTTCCCGCCGGTATACCTGCAACAACTGGCCGAACACGCCGAGCGTGTCGGCCACCCGCCGAAAGTCCGGATCTATTGCTTCGGCGGCGATGCGGTGCCGAGCGCCAGTTTCGAGCGGGTCAAGCGCGCGCTCGATCCGGACTACATCATCAACGGCTACGGCCCGACCGAAACCGTGGTCACCCCATTGATCTGGAAGGCTGGCCGTGAAGAGCCGTGCGGCGCCGCTTACGCGCCGATCGGCAGCCGGATCGGCGACCGCAGCGCCTACGTGCTCGACGCCGATCTGAACCTGCTGCCACAAGGCATGGCCGGTGAGCTGTACCTCGGTGGTACCGGGTTGGCGCGGGGTTATCTGAACCGTCCGGGGCTGACTGCTGAGCGTTTTGTCGCCGACCCGTTCAGCGCCCATGGCGGGTTGCTCTATCGCACCGGTGACCTGGTGCGCCAGCGCGTCGACGGCACGTTCGACTATCTGGATCGCATCGACAATCAGGTGAAGATTCGCGGGTTCCGTATCGAACTGGGCGAAGTCGAAGCGGCGCTGCAAGCCCTCGACGGCGTGCGTGAAGCGGTGGTCGTGGCGCAGGAAGGCAGCGCCGGCAGTGGCAAGCGGCTGGTGGCCTACGTAGTCAGTGATTCAGCGAGTGCCGAGTTCACCGATCACCTGCGCGCGCAGCTCAAGGCCAGCCTGCCGGCGCACATGGTGCCGGCGTATGTCCTGCGTCTTGAGCGCATGCCGCTGACGCCGAACGGCAAGCTCGATCGCAAGAACCTGCCAAAACCGGACGTCAGCCAACTGCAACAGACCTACCTCGCGCCACAGACGGCGCTGGAGCAGCAACTGGCGGCGATCTGGCAAGACGTGCTCAAGCTTGAGCAAGTCGGTGTCAGCGACAACTTCTTCGAACTGGGCGGCGATTCGATCATCTCGATTCAAGTGGTCAGCCGGGCGCGGCAGGCCGGGATTCGCTTCAGCCCCAAAGACCTGTTCCAGCACCAGACCATTCAGGCCCTGGCCGCCGTCGCGCAGACCGGCGAGGCGGTGCAGCCCATCGATCAGCATGCGCAAACCGGCGAAACCGCGCTGCTGCCGATTCATCAGGCATTTTTTGCCGAGGCGATTCCCGACCGTCACCACTGGAACCAGTCGGTGATGCTCAAGCCGACTCAGGCACTGGACGCTCAGGTACTGGAGCAAGCGCTGGATGCGTTGGTGGTGCAGCACGACAGTTTGCGTCTGGACTTTGTCGAGCAGGCCGCGGGTTGGTCGGCGCACTACCGCGACGTCGCCACGCAAGCGGGGGAAACCATTCTCTGGCAAGTCGAGGTCGCTGATCTCGCCGCCCTTGAGGCACTGGGCGACAAGGCCCAGCGCAGTCTGCAACTGAGCGGCGGTTCGCTGATCCGCGCGGTGCTGGCGAACCTGGCTGATGGCAGTCAGCGCCTGCTGCTGATCGTCCATCACCTGGTGGTCGATGGCGTGTCGTGGCGGATTCTGTTTGAAGATTTGCAACGTGCTTACCGGCAGATTCTCGCCGGTAACGCCGTGCAGTTGCCGGCCAAGACCAGTGCGCTCAAAGCCTGGGCGGCAGCGTTGCAGGACTACGCCACAACGCCTGCGTTGCAGGCCGAGCTGGGCTTCTGGCAGCAGCAGTTGCAGGGCGCTTCGGCGGCCTTGCCTTACGACCGGCCGCAGGGTGGTCAGCAACACGATCAGGCACTGACCCTGCGCAGCAAACTCGATCAGACCCTGACCCGTCAGCTGTTGCAGGAAGCTCCGGCGGCCTATCGCACCCAGGTCAACGACCTGTTGCTGACCGCGCTGGCGCGGGTGCTGGTGCGCTGGACCGGTGACGACAATGCGTTGGTATTGCTTGAGGGCCATGGTCGCGAAGACCTGTTCGAACACATCGATCTGACTCGCACCGTGGGCTGGTTCACCAGCGTATTCCCGGCACGCCTGGCACCGGCCACCGAACTCGGCGCGTCGCTCAAGCAGATCAAGGAACAGCTGCGGGCGATCCCCCACAAAGGCATCGGCTTCGGCGCACTCGCGCACCTTGGTGATGAGCCGGCGCGTGCCACCCTGCAAGCCTTGCCGGCGCCGCGCCTGACCTTCAACTACCTCGGCCAGTTCGACGGCAGCTTCGACGCTGCCAGCGATGCCCTGTTCGTGCCGACCAGCGAGTCCGGCGGCGCAGAGGTCAATCTGCAAGGGCCGCTGGGCAATCCGCTGGCGCTTAACAGCAAGGTGTTCGGCGGTGAGCTGGACCTGAGCTGGACCTACAGCGGCGCGATGTTCGACACCGCCACCATCCAGCGTCTGGCCGACGACTATGTGCATGAACTGACCGCGCTGATCGGCCACTGCTGCGACACTGGCAACCGTGGCGTGACGCCGTCGGACTTCCCGCTGGCGCAACTGTCGCAAGCGCAACTCGACGCACTGGTGCTGGAGCCGCAAGGCATCGACGACATCTACCCGTTATCGCCGATGCAGCAGGGCATGCTGTTCCACACCTTGCTCGAACACGGCAATGGCGACTACATCAACCAGATGCGTCTGGACGTCGACGGCGTCGATCCGCAACGCTTCCGCGCGGCGTGGCAGGCGGCGGTGGATGCCCACGACATCCTGCGCAGCGGCTTCTTCTGGCAAGGCGATCTGCCGCAACCGGTGCAAGTGGTGCAGCGTCAGGTCGAGGTGCCATTCAGCGTGCTCGACTGGCACGGCAGGACTGATCTGGAGGCAGCGCTGCAAACCCTCGCCGATGAGGAGCGCGCACTGGGCCTGGACCTGAGCTGTGCGCCGCTGATGCGCCTGGTGCTGGTGCGCACCGCAGTTGATCGTTATCACCTGATCTACACCAACCATCACATCCTGATGGACGGCTGGAGCAGCGCGCAGTTGCTCGGCGAAGTGTTGCAGCACTACAGCGGCGAAGCGGTCGCCCGTGGCGCGGGTCGTTATCGTGATTACATCGCCTGGCTGCAACGTCAGGATGGCGCGGCGGCGCAAGCCTACTGGCGGGCGACGCTGGGCAACCTGCAGGAACCGACGCGCCTGGCCAATGCCATCGCACGGCCGCAGGCCGGTTTGCCGAGCGTGGGTTACGGCGATCATTACCAGGTGCTGGACGCTGAGCTGAGCCAGCGCCTGGGTGAGTTTGCCCGGGCCGCGAAAGTCACCGTCAACACCGTGGTGCAAGCGGCGTGGCTGCTGCTGTTGCAGCGCTACACCGGCAAGGATTGCGTGGCGTTCGGCGCCACCGTCGCCGGGCGCCCGGCGGATCTGCCGGGTGCCGAAGCGCAGATCGGCCTGTTCATCAACACGCTGCCGGTGATCGCTGCGCCGTCCGCGCAGCAGAGCGTGATCGCCTGGCTGCAAGCGGTGCAGGCGCAGAACCTCGCCTCGCGCGAGTTCGAACACACGCCGCTGGCGGACATTCAGCGCTGGGCCGGGCAGGGCGGTGACGCGCTGTTCGACAGCCTGATGGTGTTCGAGAACTACCCGATCGGCGAAGCGCTGGAACGCGGTGCGCCGCAAGGTCTGCGCTTCGGCGCGGTGGCCAATCAGGAGCAGACCAACTATCCGCTGACCCTGCTGGTGAACATGGGCGCGCAACTATCGGTGCATTTCAGTTATCAGCGCGACAGCTTCGCGGCGGCCAGCGTGGCGCAGTTGGGCGCGCATCTGCAGCGTCTGCTGAGCCAGATGGCGGATGCTGGTGAGCGCACGCTCAGCGAGCTGAACCTGATCGAACACAGCCCTCAAGTGAATAGCGATTTCGCCACCGAGCAGTGCATCCATCAAGCCATTGCCCATCAAGTGGCGGCGACCCCGGATGCCTTGGCGGTGACCTTCGCCCATACGCAACTGACCTACGCTGAACTGGATGCGCAGGCCAATCGTCTGGCGCACAAACTGATCGAGCTGGGTGTTGGTCCGGAAGTGCGAGTGGGCGTGGCCATGCCACGTTCCGAGCAGTTGCTGATTGCCTTGCTCGCGGTGCTCAAGGCCGGTGGCGCTTACGTGCCGCTGGACCCGGACTACCCGGCGGATCGCGTTGCCTACATGCTCGAAGACAGCCGCGCGCGGGTGTTGCTCTCCGAACAGGCGGTTGCCGCGACTCTGAGCGTGCCGGGCGATACGCAAGTGCTGCTGTTGGATCAGCTGTCGCTGAGCGACTATTCGGTTGTTGCGCCACAGACTGCAGTACAGCCGGACAACCTCGCCTACGTGATCTACACCTCCGGTTCCACCGGCAAACCGAAAGGCGTGGCGATTGCCCATCGCAACGTCATGGCGCTGATCGACTGGTCGGCCAAGGTCTATAGCCGCGACGACATCCAAGGCGTGCTGGCCTCGACGTCGGTGTGCTTCGACCTGTCGGTGTGGGAGCTGTTTGTCACCTTGGCCAACGGTGGCTCGCTTATCATCGCGCGTAATGCCTTGGAGCTGCCGCAACTGCCGGCGCGCGATCAGGTGCGTCTGATCAACACTGTGCCGTCGGCGATTGCTGCACTGCAGCGAGCCGGGCAGATTCCGCCGAGCGTGCGCATCATCAATCTGGCGGGTGAACCGCTGAAACAAGCGCTGGTGGAGGCGTTGTATCAGCAGTCGACGGTCGAGCACGTCTACGACCTGTACGGCCCGTCGGAAGACACCACTTATTCGACCTGGACCCGCCGCAGTGCTGGCGGTCAGGCGCGGATCGGGCGCGCGCTTGAGCACAGCGCCAGCCATCTGCTGGATGCCGATCTGCACGCAGTGCCGCAGGGTGTTTCGGCCGAGCTGTACCTGTCCGGCGCCGGCATCACGCGCGGTTATCTGGGGCGTGCGGCGATGACCGCCGAACGCTTCGTGCCGAATCCTTTCGTCGACAACGGCGAGCGCATGTACCGCACCGGCGACCTGATTCGTCAGCGCGAGGAGGGCGAGCTGGAGTACATGGGCCGGATCGACCATCAGGTGAAAATTCGTGGATTCCGCATCGAACTGGGGGAGATCGAGGCGCGATTGCTCGCGCAACCGGCAGTCAACGAAGCGGCGGTGGTGGCCGTCGAAAGCGACACCGGCGCGCAACTGGTGGCGTATGTGGTCGCTCCGCAACTGGAGATGCACGACGGGGACGCGCAGCGGCAACTGCGCGAGGGACTAAAGACTGGCCTCAAGTCTTCGTTACCTGACTACATGATTCCCGCGCACCTGCTGTTCCTTGAGCAGTTGCCACTGACCCCCAACGGCAAACTTGACCGCAAGGCCCTGCCGGCGGTCGATGCCAGCCAGATGCAGGCCGCGTATGTCGCGCCGCACAGTGAGCTTGAGCAGCAGGTCGCGGCGATCTGGCAGCAAGTGCTCGAAGTGCAACGCATCGGTCTGAACGATCACTTCTTCGAACTCGGCGGGCACTCGCTGCTGGCGGTCAACGTGGTGTCGCGCATGGCTCTTGAACTGGGCCTGACGCTGACCCCGCAACTGTTATTCCAGCACCCCGTCCTGAGCGATTTTGTCGCTCGACTCGATACAGGAGGCGGGGCAATCAACGAACAGAAACTGAGCAAGCTGGAAGCCCTGCTTGACGATATGGAGGAAGTCTGATGGACAAGAGTGTTGCTTTGAGGGTAGCCAAGCGCTTTATCACTCTGCCGCTGGACAAACGTAAGCTGTACCTGGAAAAGATGCTCGAAGAGGGCGTCTCTCCGGCCAACCTGCCGATCCCGGAAACACGTTCCGGGTTTGCGGCGATTCCTCTGTCGTACGCTCAGGAACGTCAACTGTTCCTCTGGCAAATGGACCCGCACAGCACCGCGTATCACATCCCCAGCGCCTTGCGCCTCAAGGGGCGGCTGGATGTGGCGGCGCTGGAGCGCAGCTTCAACGCGGTGGCGGCGCGTCACGAAAGCTTGCGTACCACTTTCGCCGAACAGGGTGAAAGCTTTTGCCAGGTGATTCACCCGCAGCTGCCGCTGAGCATCAGCCTGACGGCATTGCCGGAGGGTCTCGATGCTGGCGGTGAAGACGCCGCGATCAAGGCCTTCGTCGAGAGCGAAACCGCACGCCCGTTCAATTTGCAGCAGGGCCCGCTGCTGCGGGTGGCGCTGCTCGAAGTGGCACCGGACGACCATGTGCTGGTGCTGATCCAGCACCACATCATCTCCGATGGCTGGTCGATCAAAGTCCTGGTCAACGAGCTGATCGAGCATTACGCCGCCGACACCGCCGGGCAGCCGCTGAGCCTGCCGGAACTGGAAGTGCAATACGCCGACTACGCGATCTGGCAGCGCCACTGGCTGGAAGCGGGCGAGCGCGAGCGCCAGTTGGCCTACTGGGTCAAGACCCTGGGCGGCGAGCAGCCGGTGCTGGAGCTGCCGATCGATTTCCCGCGTCCGGCCGTGCAAAGCCTGCGCGGTGCGCGGCTGGAACTGAACCTGCCGGCAGACCTCGGTGACGCCCTCAAACAGCTGGCGCAGCGCGAAGGTGCGAGCCTGTTCATGCTGTTGCTGGCGTCGTTCCAGGCGTTGCTGCATCGTTACAGCGGTCAGGCGCAGATTCGCGTCGGGGTGCCGACCGCTAACCGTAATCGGGTCGAGACCGAAGGCCTGATCGGCTTCTTCGTCAACACGCAGGTGCTGAATGCCGAGGTCAGCGGGCAACTGCCGTTCAACCAGTTGCTGGCTCAGGTCAAACAGGCGGCGATGGATGCGCAGGCGCATCAGGACCTGCCGTTCGAGCAACTGATCGAAGCCCTGCAACCGGAGCGCAGCCTGAGCCACAGCCCGGTGTTCCAGGTGATGTTCAACCACCAGACTAGCCGTGATCAGGGACGTAGCGCGGCGCAGTTGCCGCAGCTGAGTGTCGAGGATGTGCAGTGGGAAGGGCGCACCGCGCAGTTCGACCTGACGCTGAATACCTACGAATCCAGCGACGGCTTTGCCGCCGAGCTGACCTACGCCACCGATCTGTTCAAAGCTGAAACCGTCGAGCGTCTGGCGCGTCATTGGCAGAACCTGCTGCGCGGCATCGTCGCCGCACCGAGCCAGCGCGTCGGCGAATTGCCGTTGCTGGACAGCGCCGAACACGGCGTGCTGTTGCAGGACTGGTTGCGCAGCGCCGACCGCAGCGCGCAAGCCGAATGCGTGCAGCAGGATTTCTCCCGGCGTGCCCAGCAAACGCCGCAGGCCACTGCACTGATCATCGGCGAAGACGTGCTGAGCTACGGCGAGCTGGATGCCCGCTCCAGTCAACTGGCGCACAAGTTGATCGAGGCCGGCGTCGGCCCGGATCAACTGGTCGGTATCGCCGTCGAGCGCAGCGTGGAAATGATCGTCGGCCTGCTGGCGATCCTCAAGGCTGGCGGTGCTTATGTGCCGCTGGACCCGGCGTATCCGCAGGATCGTCTGGCCTACATGATCGAGGACAGCGGCCTGCAATTGCTGCTGACCCAAAGCCATTTGCAGACGCAGCTGCCGATCCCGCCGGGCGTGCAAGCGCTGTTGCTGGATCAACCACACGAGTGGCTGGCGGCTTATCCACAGACCGCGCCGGACGTGGCAGTCAATGGCGAGCATCTGGCCTACACGATCTACACCTCCGGTTCCACCGGCAAACCGAAAGGCGTGATGGTGCGCCACGCGGCGCTGAGCAATTTTGTCGCGAGCATGATCGAACAGCCGGGCATTTGTGCCGCCGATCGCATGCTGTCGCTGACCACCTTCTCGTTCGATATTTTCGGCCTGGAAATCTACGGCCCGTTGCTGGCCGGCGCCTGTGTGGTGCTGACCGGCAAGGACGTGCATCAAGACCCGCAAGCGGTGCTCGAACTGATCGAGCGTCACGCCGTGACGGCGCTGCAAGCCACGCCTTCGACCTGGCGCATGCTGCTGGACAATGAACAGGTGCCAATCCTGGCGGGCCGCACGTTCCTCTGTGGCGGTGAAGCGCTGCCGCAGGAACTGGCGCAACGCATGCTCGCACTGACGCCGAGCGTGTGGAACCTCTACGGCCCGACCGAAACCACTATCTGGTCGGCGCAGCACGCCTTGAGTGCGGACAGCAGCCGTCCATTCATAGGCAGGCCGATCGACAACACCGCGTTATACATCCTCGGCAGCGACCTGGAGCTCAATCCGCTCGGCGCCCCGGGGGAATTGCTGATCGGCGGCGACGGCCTGGCCCGTGGTTACTTCCAGCGCCCGAGCCTGACTGCCGAACGCTTTGTCCCGGATCCCTTTTCGAAAACCGGCGCGCGTCTGTACCGCACCGGCGACCTGACCCGTTACCGCGCCGAAGGCGTGATCGAGTACATCGGGCGGATCGACCATCAGGTGAAAATCCGTGGTTTCCGGATTGAACTCGGCGAGATCGAAGCGCGTTTGCTCGCCCTCGACAGCGTGCGCGAAACAGTGGTGGTTGCGCAGGACGGTCCGACCGGCCCGCAACTGGTCGGCTATGTGGTGCCGACCGCCGACGCTTTTGATGAAGGCGAACTGCGCGCCGCATTGAAAGCCAGCCTCAAGGCCGAGCTGCCGGAATACATGGTGCCGGCGCACCTGTTGTTCCTCGCGCAGCTGCCGCTGACGCCGAACGGCAAAGTCGACCGCAAAGCCTTGCCGGCACCTGACGCCAGCCAGCTGCAATCGACTTACATCGCCCCGCAGACCGCCACTCAGCACAGCGTCGCCGAGATCTGGCAGGCGGTGCTCAAGCTCGATCGCGTAGGCCTGAGTGACAATTTCTTTGAACTGGGCGGCCACTCGTTGCTGGTCACGCAAGTGGTCTCGCGCGTACGTCAGGCGCTGAACGTTCAAGTGCCGCTGCGCACGTTGTTCGAACACAGCACGCTGGAAGACTTCGTCGCCGCGCTGGGTGTCGATCAGGCGCATCGGGAGCCGCCGATTGTTGCCTTGCCACGCCAGCAACCGCTGGCGCTGTCCTATGCCCAGGAGCGTCAGTGGTTCCTCTGGCAACTGGAACCGACCAGCACCGCTTATCACGTGCCGGCGGCATTGCGTCTGAGCGGTGAGCTGGATCTGCCGGCGTTGCAGCGCAGCTTCGACGCGCTGATCGAGCGCCACGAATCGCTGCGCACCTGCTTCGTCGAGCAGCAGGGGCAGACCCTGCAAGTGATCCAGGCTCACGGCACGCTCGATCTGCAGGTGCAGGACGTGGCGGCGGAAATCGACGAGGCGGCGCTGCAAGCGCTGGTCGCCGCCGAAACCCTGCACCTGTTCAATCTGCAGCAAGGCCCGTTGCTGCGGGTCAAACTGCTGCGTCTGGCCGCCGATGACCACGCACTGGTCATCACTCTGCATCACATCGTCTCCGATGGCTGGTCGATGAATGTCATGGTCGATGAGCTGGTGGCGTTGTATGCCGCCTACAGCCAGGGCCAGAACGTGCAATTGCCGGCGCTGCCGGTGCAATACGCCGACTACGCCGTGTGGCAGAAACAGTGGATGGACGCCGGTGAACGCGAGCGTCAATTGAGCTACTGGACCGCACAACTCGGCGATGGCGATCAACCGCTGCTGGAGTTGCCGACCGACCGGCCGCGTCCAGCCGAGCAGAGCTATCGTGGCGCCCGTCGCGAGATCCCGCTGAGCCTCGAACTGGCCACCGCGCTCAAACACCTGGCGCAGCGCGAGAACGTCACGCTGTTTGCGCTGTTGCTGGCGTCGTTCCAGACCTTGCTGCATCGCTACAGCGGTCAGGCCGATATCCGCGTCGGGGTGCCGGTGGCCAACCGCAACCGGGTCGAGACCGAAGGCCTGATCGGTTTCTTCGTCAACACCCAGGTACTCAAGGCCGAGTTCGACAGTCAGCAGACGTTCCGCAGCCTGCTGCAGCAAGTGAAAAATACGGTGCTCGGCGCCCAGGCGCATCAGGATCTGCCGTTCGAGCAACTGGTCGACGCGCTGCAACCGGAGCGCAGCCTCAGCCACAGCCCATTGTTCCAGGTGATGCACAACCACCAGAGCCAGGTGCGTCAGGCGCAGGGCGCCACGCGGCTGCCAAACCTGGCGATTGAAGGCTTGCCGTGGGCGTCCAGTACCGCGCAGTTCGACCTGACCCTGAACACCTTTGAATCGAGCGACAACGTCTGGGCCGAGCTGACGTACGCCACCGATCTGTTCGACGTCGAAACCATCGAACGCCTGGCGCAACACTGGACCCGTCTGCTGCAAGGCATCGTTGCCGACAGCGCTCAGCGCATTGCCGAACTGCCGCTGCATGACGCCGCCGAACGCGCGGCGACCTTGCAGCAGTGGAACCCGGCCATCCGCGATTTCCCGAGCGAGCAGTGCCTGCATCAACGCATCGAACAACAAGCCGCCCGCGCCCCGCAAGCGATTGCCGTGAGCTGTGCCGGGCAGTCCCTGAGCTACGGCGAGCTCAACAGTCGCGCCAACCAGTTGGCCCACAAGCTGATTGCCAGCGGTGTCGGCCCGGACGTGCGCGTCGGTCTGGCGGTGGAGCGCAGCCTCGACATGCTGGTCGGTCTGCTGGCGATCCTCAAGGCCGGCGGCGCCTATGTGCCGTTGGACCCGACGTATCCGGAAGAACGCCTGAGCTACATGATCGGCGACAGCGGCATCGCCTTGCTGCTGACCCAGAGTCATCTGCTGGGGCATCTGCCAGTACCGGATTCGCTGAGCAGCCTGATGCTCGATCAGGAGCGTGACGGTCTGGAAGGCTACAGCGACAGCAATCCGCAGGTACGCATGAGTCCGGACAACCTGGCTTACGTGATCTACACCTCCGGCTCCACCGGGCAGCCGAAGGGTACGTTGCTGGCCCATCGCAACGTGCTGCGCCTTTTTGAGGCCACTGATGCGTGGTTCGATTTCGGCGCCACGGATGTCTGGAGCCTGTTCCATTCCTACGCGTTCGATTTCTCGGTGTGGGAGATTTTCGGGGCGCTGCTGTACGGCGGCAAACTGCTGGTGGTGCCTTACGAGGTCAGCCGCTCGCCGGAAGATTTCTTCGCCTTGCTTTGCCGCGAAGGCGTCACCGTGCTCAACCAGACGCCGTCGGCGTTCAAGCAATTGATGCAAGTGGCCTGTGCCCCCGAACACGCGACGCAAGCACTGGCGCTGCGTTACGTGGTGTTTGGCGGCGAGGCGCTGGAGGTCAAGAGCCTGCGTCCGTGGTTCGAGCGTTTCGGCGATCAGGCACCGCAACTGATCAACATGTACGGCATCACCGAAACCACCGTGCACGTGACCTACCGGCCGATTTCGCTGGCCGACTTGCAGCGTGAAGCCAGCAGCCCGATCGGCGAACCGATTCCCGACCTGTCCTGGTACTTGCTCGACGGAGATCTGAACCCGGTCGCCAAAGGCTGCATCGGTGAGTTGTACGTCGGTCGTGCCGGCCTGGCTCGCGGTTACCTGAACCGTGCAGATCTGACCAGTCTGCGCTTCATTCCCGACCCGTTCGCCGCCGATGGAGGGCGTCTGTACCGTACCGGTGACCTGGCGCGCTATCGCGCCGACGGCGTGATCGAATACATCGGCCGGATCGACCATCAGGTGAAGATTCGCGGGTTCCGTATCGAACTCGGCGAGATCGAAGCGCAACTGTTGGAACAGGCTGCCGTGCGTCAGGCCGTGGTGCTGGCGCAGCCGGGCCTCAGTGGTCAGCAACTGGTGGCGTATCTGGTGCCAGGCGACGCCGCGCTGCTCGACGCAAGCCCAGCGGATCAGGCGCAATGGCGCGACCGCGTGCGTACCCAACTCAAGGAAAATCTGCCGGATCACATGGTCCCGGCGCACCTGTTGCTGCTGGCGCAATTGCCGTTGACCGCCAACGGCAAACTCAACCGCAGCGCCTTGCCGTCACCCGACGCCAGCCAGGCGCAGCAGGCCTATCAGGCGCCGCAAAGCGCGATGGAGCAGGGACTGGCCGCGATCTGGCAGGACGTGCTGAAGCTGCCGCAAGTCGGCATCCACGACAATTTCTTCGAATTGGGCGGCGACTCGATCATCTCGATTCAGGTGGTCAGTCGTGCCCGTCAGGCCGGCATTCGCCTCAATCCCAAAGACCTGTTCCAGCACCAGACCGTGCAGCGTCTGGCGCTGGTCGCGCAGTGGGGTGGCGACGAATCGACGATTGATCAGCAAGCCGCGAGCGGTGCAGCGTTGCTGCTGCCGATCCAGCAGCAGTTTTTCGCCGACGAGATCCCACAGCGTCACCACTGGAACCAGTCGGTGCTGCTGCAACCGCGGCAGACGCTGGACGCGGAAAAAGTCGAGCAAGTTTTGCGTGCACTGGTGGCTCATCACGATGCCTTGCGCCTGAGCTTCACTCAGCACGATGGCGTGTGGCAGGCCGAGCATCGCGCGGTCGAAGCGCTGCCGCAGAACCTGCTCTGGCAGGAGGACGTGGCCGATGCCGCCGCCCTTGAAGCCTTGGGTAACCGCGCCCAGCGCAGTCTCGATCTGCAACACGGGCCGTTGCTGCGTGCGGTGCTGGCGAATCTGGCCGATGGCACGCAGCGTCTGCAGTTGGTGATTCATCACCTGGCGGTGGACGGCGTGTCGTGGCGGATTCTGCTGGAAGACCTGCAAAACGCTTATCAGCAATTGCTGAATGATCAGCCGTTGAGCCTGCCGTCCCGGACCAGCGCCTTCAAGGACTGGGGCGAGCATTTGCAGCGTTACGCCAACAGCCCGGCGTTGCAGGCCGAACTGGCTTGGTGGCAGGCCTGCCTGAGCGATGTGAGTACCGATCTGCCGTGCAAACGCGTTGACGCCAGTCAGGACAATCGTCTGGCCCAGACCGTACAAACCCGGCTCGGCACCGAGCTGACCCGCCAACTGCTGCAAGAGGCCCCGGCGGCGTACCGCACCCAGGTCAACGATCTGTTGCTGACGGCACTGGCGCGGGTCATTGGACGCTGGAGCGGGCAGGCGTCGACGCTGATCCAGCTCGAAGGCCATGGTCGCGAAGAACTGTTCGACGGTGTCGATCTGACCCGCACGGTGGGCTGGTTCACCAGCCTGTTCCCGGTGCGCCTGACACCGGCAGACACGCTTGGCGAGTCGATCAAGCAGATCAAGGAACAACTGCGCTCGATCCCTAACAAGGGCATCGGTTTCGGCGCCTTGCGCTACCTCGGTGATGCCCGCGCGCAGCAGAGCTTGCAGGCCTTGCCGAGCCCGCGCATCACCTTCAACTACCTTGGGCAGTTCGACGGCAGTTTCGCTGGCGATGACGCTGCGCTGTTCGTGCCGTCGCCGGACAACGCCGGCCTCGACCAGAGCCCGGAGGCGCCGCTGGGCAACTGGTTGACCCTCAACGGTCAGGTGTATGGCGGCGAGCTGCGGGTGGGCTGGACGTTCAGTAGTGAGCGCTTCGACAGCGCGGTGATCGAAGCCCTGGCCGCAGATTACGCCGCAGAACTCGCAGCGTTGATCGGCCATTGCCTGACCCCGGGCGTCGAAGGCCTGACCCCGTCGGACTTCCCGCTGGCCGGCCTGACGCAGGCGCAGCTCGATCAGTTCCCGCTGGCGCCACGGCAGGTCGCCGATGTGTATCCGCTGTCGGCGATGCAGCAGGGCATGTTGTTCCACAGCCTCTACGAGCAGGCCACCGGCGATTACATCAACCAGGTTCGGCTCGATGTCGAAGGCCTCGATCCGCAACGCTTCCAGCACGCCTGGCAAGCGGCGGTGGACAACCACGACATCCTGCGCAGCAGCTTTGTCTGGCAGGGTGAACTGGCGCGTCCGGTGCAGGTGGTGCACAAGCAACTGGACATGCCGTTCCGCGTCCTCGACTGGCGTGATCGTGACGATTGCCACAGCGATCTGAATGCACTGGCCGCAGCCGAACAGGCGCAAGGTTTCGACTTGAGCCAGGGGCCGCTGTTGCGCATGGTCGTGGTGCGTCTGGACGAGCAGCGCTGCCACTTGATCTACACCAACCACCACATCCTGATGGACGGCTGGAGCAACTCGCAGTTGCTCGGCGAAGTCCTGCAGCGTTACAGCGGGGTTGCCCAGCCGCCATTGGCCGGGCGTTACCGCGATTACATCGAATGGCTGCAGCGCCAGGACGTGCAGGCCAGCGAACGTTACTGGACCGCGCAACTGGCTGACCTGCAAGCGCCGACCTTGCTCGCGCAAGCGTTGCAGGCGCAACGCGGCGATGCACCGCGCGAAGGCCATGGTGAACATTTCTGCGTGCTCGACGCTGAGCAGACGCGGCGTCTGGGCGAGTTCGCGCGCCAGCAGAAAGTCACCCTCAACACGCTGATTCAGGCGGCATGGCTGCTGCTGTTGCAGCGCCTGACCGGCCAGCCGTGCGTGGCGTTCGGCGCGACGGTAGCGGGGCGTCCGGCCGAGCTCAAAGGCGTCGAGCAGCAGATAGGCCTGTTCATCAACACCTTGCCGGTCATCGCCAGCCCGCAGTCGCCATCGAGCGTTGGCGAATGGTTGCAGAGCGTGCAGGCGCAGAACCTGGCCTTGCGCGAGCATGAGCACACCCCGCTGTTCGATATTCAGCGCTGGGCGGCACGCAATGGTGAGGCGCTGTTCGACAACATTCTGGTGTTCGAGAACTACCCGGTGTCCGAGGCCCTGGCGCAGGGCGCACCGCAAGAGTTGCGCTTCGGTGAAATCCATAATCATGAGCAGACCAACTACCCGCTGACGCTGCTGGTGCACTTGAGCGACGAGTTGTCGATGCACTTCAGCTACCAGTGCGAAAGCTTTGCCGCGCACAGCGTGGTGCAACTGGCCGGGTATCTGCAGCGTTTGCTCGGGCAGATGAGCGAGTCGGGGGAACGTTCGCTCAGTGAACTGAACCTGATCGAGCACAGCCCGTCGGTGAACAGCGATTTCGCCACCGAGTTGTGCATCCATCAAGCCATCGCCCATCAAGTGGCGGCGACTCCGGATGCCTTGGCGGTGACCTTCGCCAATACGAAGTTGACCTACGCCGAACTGGACGCGCAGGCCAATCGTCTGGCGCACAAACTGCTTGAGCTAGGTGTCGGCCCGGAAGTGCGCGTGGGCGTGGCGATACCGCGTTCCGAGCAGTTGCTGATTGCCTTGCTTGCGGTGCTCAAGGCCGGTGGCGCCTATGTGCCGCTAGACCCGGACTACCCGGCCGATCGCGTGGCTTACATGCTTGAAGACAGCCGTGCGCGGGTGTTGCTCACCGAGCAGGCCGTTGCGAAGACCCTGAGCGTGCCGAGCGATACCCAAGTGCTGCTGTTGGATCAGCTGTCGCTGAGCGGTTATCCGAGCAGCGCGCCGCAAACATCGGTGGCTCCGGACAACCTCGCCTACGTGATCTACACCTCCGGTTCCACCGGCAAACCAAAAGGCGTGGCGATTGCCCATCGCAACGTCATGGCGCTGATCGACTGGTCCGCCAGGGTCTATAGCCGCGACGACATCCAAGGCGTGCTGGCCTCGACGTCGGTGTGCTTCGACCTGTCGGTCTGGGAGCTGTTTGTCACCCTCGGCAACGGCGGCTCGCTGATCATCGCCCGTAATGCCTTGGAGCTGCCGCAACTGCCGGCCCGCGATCAGGTGCGCCTGATCAATACCGTGCCGTCGGCGATTGCCGCACTGCACCGCGCGGGGCAGATTCCGCCGAGCGTGCGCATCATCAACCTCGCTGGCGAGCCGCTGAAACAAGCGCTGGTGGAGGCGTTGTATCAGCAGTCGACGGTCGAGCACGTTTACGACCTGTACGGCCCGTCGGAAGACACCACTTACTCGACCTGGACCCACCGCAGCGCCGGTGGTCAGGCACGGATCGGGCGCGCGCTCGAGCACAGCGCCAGCCATCTGCTGGATGCCGATCTGCACGCGGTGCCGCAAGGCGTTTCGGCCGAGCTGTACCTGTCCGGCGCCGGCATCACGCGCGGTTATCTGGGGCGTGCGGCGATGACCGCCGAGCGCTTCGTGCCGAATCCTTTCGTCGGCAACGGCGAGCGCATGTACCGCACCGGCGACCTGATTCGTCAGCGCGAGGAGGGCGAGCTGGAGTACATGGGCCGGATCGACCATCAGGTGAAAATTCGCGGCTTGCGTATCGAGCTGGGCGAAATCGAAGCGCGTCTGCTGGCGCATGCCGCCGTGCGTGAAGCGGTGGTCGTGGCCAGCGAAGTGTCGGGCAGTCAGCAACTGATTGCCTATCTGGTGCCGAGCGATCCGGCGATCATCGAGGCCAGCGCCGAGCAACAGGCCGCACTGCAGCAAACCCTCGGCAACTGGCTGGGCGCGACCCTGCCGGATTACATGGTGCCGAGCCACCGCCTGTGGCTGGCGCAGCTGCCGCTGACCCCCAACGGCAAGATCGATCGCAAGCGCCTGCCAGCACTGGAGCTGAGTGCCGCGCAGTTGCATGTCGAACCGGTGAATGCCACCGAGCAAATGTTGGTGGAGATTTGGAAAGAAGTGCTGGGCCTTGAGCAGGTCAGCACCCATGACAGTTTCTTTGCCTTGGGCGGCGATTCGATCATCTCGATTCAGGTGGTCAGTCGCGCCCGTCAGCAAGGGCTGGAGTTGAGCCCGAAAGACCTGTTCCAACAACCGACCATTCAACAATTGGCCCTGTGCGTGCAGGCTGCCGAAGGGCATGTGGCGCCGGAGCCGGCGCTGATCGACCTGCCGCTGCACGGCTTGAGCGAGGCGCAAGTGGCGCAACTGCCACTGCCGGCGGGGCAACTCGACGGGCTCTATCGCTTGTCGCCGATGCAGCAGGGCATGCTGTTCCTCGGATTGAATTCGCCGGAATCGGACCTGTACGTCAACCAGTTGAGCGTTCCGGTGCAGGGTCTTGAGCCGCTGCGTCTGCAAGCCGCGTGGGAAACCGTCAGCCGTCGCCACGACATTCTGCGCACCGGTTTCCTCTGGCAGGACATGGCCGAGCCGCTGCAATTCGTCCTCGCCGATCCGCAGTTGCCGTTCAGTCTGCTCGACTGGCGTGAGCAGGATCATTCGGCCGAAGCCTTGCAAGGCCTGGCGGATGCCGAGCGGGCCAAGGGTTTCGACCTTGACCAGCCACCGCTGCAACGGCTGACACTGGTGCAAGTCGGCGAGCACAGCTATCAGCTGATCTGGACTTACCATCACATTCTGATCGATGGCTGGAGCAGTTCGCAGTTGATCGGTGAAGTGCTGAGCCAGTATTCCGGACGACCACTGGCCGAAGCGGTGCCGTACCGTGGTTACATCAACTGGCTGCAGCAGCAGGACGCGAATGCCAGCGAAGGTTTTTGGCGTCAGCACCTGAGCCGGCTCGACGAGCCGACCTATCTGGCGGACGCGGTGACGCGCACCGGCAGCGGTCGCGGTCACCAGGCGCTGTACAGCCGTCTGGGCGAGGCCCGCACCGAGCAGTTGAAAGCCTTTGCCCAGTCGCAGCAGATCACCCTCAACACCTTGGTGCAGGGCGCATGGCTGGTGCTGCTCAGCCGGTACAGCGGCCAGCGTTGCGTAGCGTTCGGCGCGACGGTGGCGGGGCGTCCGGCGAGTCTGCCGGCCTCGGAATCGATCCTCGGTCTGTTCATCAACACCTTGCCGGTGATCAAGGACGTGCCGGCCGAGCAGGCCGTGGGTGCCTGGTTGCGCGAGTTGCAGGATTTCAACCTGGAGATGCGCGAGCGCGAATATACCCCGCTGACCGACGTCCAGCGTTGGGGCGGGCGTGCCGGGCAGTCGCTGTTCGACAGCATCATCGTGTTCGAGAACCACCCGATCGATCAGGCGCTGCGCGAGTGGCGCGATGATTCGCTGAAGTTTGGCGAGATCAATAACTCGGGCCTGACCAACTTCCCGATGGACCTGATGGTCACCCTCGAAGACGGGTTGGTGATCGAGTACATGTTCCTGCGCGAACATTTTGATCTGGCGACCGTGGAAGGCATCCGCAGCAACATGGAAGGCCTGCTCACGGCCCTGGTTCAGGACGCCGGGCAGGCGCTGGGACGCATCGGTCTGCCGACCGGGCAAGTCGCGCCCACGCCGGACGTTGTCGCGCACCCGCAGACCACGCTGGTGCACCAGCGCATTGCCGGGTGGGCCGCGCAACGTGCCGAACAAACCGCAGTGATCTTCAATGAGCAAGCCTTCAGCTACGGCCAGATCGAAGCGCGGGCCAATCGTCTGGCGCATGCGCTGATCGCCGAAGGTGTAGGCCCGGAAGTGCGGGTCGGTGTGGCCCTGCCACGCAGCGAAAACATGATCGTCGCGTTGTTGGCGGTGCTCAAGGCCGGGGGTGCCTACGTGCCGCTGGACGCGACTTATCCGCGCGAGCGCTTGAGTTATCTGATGCACGATTCGGGCATCGCCTTGCTGCTCAGCGATTCGAGTCTGCGTCAGGTGCTGCCGACCCAGGCCAACCTGCATGTGCTGGAACTCGATCAGCTGGACCTGCGCGCTCAGCCGCCGTCGGCACCGCAGGTGGCAGTGCAGCCGGGCAACCTGGCCTACGTGATCTACACCTCCGGCTCCACCGGTCAGCCGAAAGGTGTCGGCGTGGCGCACGGGCCGCTGGCGATGCACTGCCAGGCGATCGGCCAGCGTTACGAAATGAGCGCGGCCGATTGCGAGTTGCACTTCATGTCGTTCGCCTTCGACGGCGCGCATGAGCGCTGGCTGACCACCCTGACGCACGGCGCGCGTTTGCTGATTCGCGACGACAGCCTGTGGACGGCCGAACAAACCTACGACGCCCTGCATCAGTATGGGGTGACCGTGGCCGCGTTCCCGCCGGTGTACCTGCAGCAACTGGCCGAGCATGCCGAACAGCACGGCAATCCGCCGCCGGTACGGATCTACTGCTTCGGCGGGGATGCGGTACCGGTGGCGAGTTTCGAACTGGCCAAACGCGCACTGCAACCGCAGTACATCATCAACGGCTATGGCCCGACTGAAACGGTGGTCACGCCGCTGATCTGGAAGGCCGCGGTCGACGATCAATGCGGCGCGGCCTATGCGCCGATCGGCAGCGTGGTCGGCGAGCGCAGCGGTTATGTGCTCGACAGCGACCTCAACCCGCTGCCGGCCGGCATTGCCGGTGAGTTGTACTTGGGTGGCGCGTTGGCGCGCGGTTATCTGGGGCGTGCCGGTGGCACCGCCGAACGTTTCGTTGCCAACCCGTTCAGTGCCGACGGCAGTCGCCTGTACCGCACTGGCGACCTGGTGCGCCAGCGTGCCGACGGCACCGTTGATTACCTCGGGCGGATCGACCATCAGGTGAAAATCCGTGGTTTCCGCATCGAGCTGGGTGAAATCGAAGCGCGCCTCAAGCAGCAGCCGGGCGTGCGTGACGCTGCCGTAGTGGCCCGCGAGGGTGTCAGCGGCAAGCAACTGCTCGGCTATGTACTGGCCGCTGCCGAGACGCCGGCCGACGGATTGGGCGAACGTCTGCGCGAGCAACTCAAGGTCAGCCTGCCGGATTACATGGTGCCGGCACACCTGATGGTGCTTGAGCGCATGCCGCTGACGCCGAACGGCAAACTCGACCGCAAGGCGCTGCCGAATCCGGATGCCGAACAGCGTCAGGATTACCAGGCGCCACGCACCGAGCTGGAAAAAGCCCTGGCGAAGATCTGGCAGGAGGTGCTGAAAATCGAACGGGTCGGGCTCACCGACAACTTCTTCGAACTGGGTGGCGACTCGATCCTCAGCCTGCAAGTGGTGGCCCGTAGCCGCTTGCTCAAGGCTCAGGGCCTGAGCCTGAAACTGCGCGATCTGATGCAGAAACCGAGCATCGGCGAACTGGTAGCGAGTGTTCAGGGCACGGCGGAAAAAGCCTCCGGGTTGCTGGCGATGAACGCCGAGGTCAAGGGCGTGGCGCCGCTGTTCTGCCTCCACGCCGGTTTCGGCACGGTGTTCGACTACGAGCCGCTGGCGCGGCGCTTGAGCGGTCAACGCCAGGTGTTGGCGATTCAGTCGCGGATGTTGCTGGATCCGGCGTTCAACGACACCTCGCTGCAGGAAATGGCCAGTGATTACCTGGCGCAGATTCGCCAGAAACAGCCGCAGGGGCCGTACCACCTGCTGGGCTGGTCGCTGGGCGGAACGCTGGCGATGTTGATCGCCGCGCAACTGGAGCAGGCCGGGCAACAGGTCAAGTTTGTCGGGCTGGTCGACAGCTTCGTGCCGTCGGCGGCGGTGGACGCCGGGGCTGTCGATGACTGGCAAGCCGACCTGCGCGATTTCCTGCAGGTGACGCTGCCGGACGCCGCACCGGGCCTGGCCATCGACGGTGAAGAAACGCCGCACAACCTGCGTGTGCTGTTCCAGCGTGCCATGAGCGCCGAGCGCGGGGAGTCGACTTATGTGGCGCTGGGTGCCGAAGAACTGGCGCAGGTGTTCAGCGTGGCGCGCCGGCTCAAGCAGTTGTCGCTCAAGCTTGAGCGCTGTGCGCCGCTGACCGTCAACCCGACATGCTGGTGGACCTTGGGTCGCGAAGCCGAGGCACTGGAGCTGGCGGCGCAACTCGACCAGCCGGGCATGGGCGGTGAATGGCTGGATTGCGGGCACTTCCAGATCCCGCGCGATGAAACTTTCCTGTCCGAAGCTGAAGAAATGCTCGGCCAGATCGTTGAATCAGTAGTCATGTCCTGAAACCTGCTGTGAAACCCAAGTAAAACCGATCGGGCGCTGATGGCGCCCGATCGCTTTGGAGATTTGAATGTCATTGAATCCTGATATCGCCGCATTTCTGCAATTGGTCGGCAACGGCCGGGCCAGTGGCAAACGCGTCGGCATGCACGAGTTGAGCCCGAGCGAGGCCCGTGAACAGTTCGATCAGTCATCGTTGCTGATGGACGCCGGCGGTGAAGAACTGGCCGTGGTGGATGAGCTGCAGTTGCCGGTGCGTGATGGTGCACTGTTGAATGCGCGGATCTACAGCAATCATCCGTTGCAGGCGGGCGCCGGACGTCCGGCACTGTTGTATTTCCATGGCGGCGGCTATGTGGTCGGCAGCCTCGACTCGCATGATTCGCTGTGCCGCGCGTTGGCCGCGCTGGCCGATTGTGTGGTGCTGTCGGTGGCGTATCGACTGGCGCCGGAACATCGTTTCCCGACAGCGGCCGACGATGCGCAGGATGCCTGGGACTGGCTGGTGGCGAGTGCGGCTGATCTGGGCATCGACACGGTGCGGCTGGCGATTGCCGGCGACAGCGTCGGTGGCAGCCTGGCCACGGTGCTGGCTGCGCAACTGACGGATGGCGCTGTGCAGCCGCGTTTGCAGGTGCTGATTTATCCGGTCACCGATGCCAGTCGCAGCACGCCTTCGATCGAGCGTTTCGCCGAAGGTTATCTGCTGGAGAAGGCTTCGCTGCAGTGGTTCTACGCGCACTATCAGCGTGATGCCAGCGATCGTCTCGATCCGCGTTTCTCGCCGTTGCTCGGCGAAGTTCCGGCCGATGTCGCGCCGGTGCTGATGGTGTTGGCCGAGTGTGATCCGTTGCACGATGAGGGGGTGGCGTATGCCCGGCATTTGCAGGCGGCGGGGGTTGTTGTGGATTTGCAGGTGTACTCGGGCATGACCCATGACTTTATGCGGATGGGGGCGATTGTTGATGAGGCTGAAGAGGCGCTGGGGTTGATTGCTGGGCGCTTGGTAGAGGTGTTTGCTTTAGCTTGACGGGGTGGGTGGGTGAGTGGGTGAATATCCGTTGCTGCGGTAACGGCCGCCTAGGGTTCCGCCCTTACGGCGGGTCACTTTTGGCAAACGCCCCAAAAGTAACCAAAAGGTCTATGCCCTGACGTTCGGCCCTCGCTTAGGCTCGGGTTCCTTCGCTCCGGGATTCATCCGGGGGGCAGCGCCTACGGTTTGCTTCGCTGCACCTCCTCTCGCTGTGTTTGGCTGCGCCAAACGGTCGCTGCGCTCCCACCCCCGGATAAATCCCTGCACTCAGCCTGCCGACGGGCCCTGAGATCAAAAGCGGTACTCGAGCTAACGCTCATTGTGTTGAGTGGGGCGGCTTCGCCGCATGCGGGGCACGCAATCTGAACTGTAGGAGCCAGCCTGCTGGCGATGGCGGCCTGCGAGCCGACCAGTCTCTAACTGACCACACCCCATCCCCCTGTGGGAGCGGGCTTGCTCGCGAAGGCGGCCTGACAGCCGACCAAACTCCAACTGTAAACACCCAATCCCATGCAGGAGCTGCCGAAGGCTGCGATCTTTTGATCTGCTTTGGCTTTGGCTTTGGCTTTGGCTCTTGATGTGGCTTTTGATCTTTTGCCCCTTCGGCAGGCCGAGCGTAGGTGTCCATCCGGGGGTTAGGCGCGCAGCGCCATGCGGCGGAGCCGCATACATCGAGAGGAGGTGCAGCGAAGCAAACCGGAGGCGATGCCCCCGGATGGACACCGTAGCGAGGGAACACTGAGCCTAAGCGAAGTGCCGTACGCCGGGGCAAAGCCTTTTGGGTTACCTTTTCGGCGTCTGGAAAAGGTGACTCGCTGTAAGAGCGAAACCGCCAGCGGCAGCACCCGCAGAAACGGATATTCACCCAAAACCCCAAGAGCCTGGTCGGCCCAAAGGCCGCCAAGCCCCAATCAGCCCCCCAAAAAAAACGCCAGCAAATGCCGGCGTTTCAGTGAGCGCTAAACGTATTACCAGTTATAGGTCACGTCAGCAGTCATGGTGCGGCCTTCGCCGTAGTAGCAATCGAGGGTACCGTTGCACGCGGCCACGTATTTCTCGTCGGTGAGGTTCTGCAGATTGGCTTGCAGCTTCACGCCTTTGACATGCAGCGGCGATTTCTCCAGGTCGTAAGAGACCATGGCGTCATACACGGTATAGGACGGAATCTGGAACGAGTCCGACTCGTAATCCGAACCGTAGCTGCTGCGCACGTAACGGGCGCCCAGACCCATGCCGAAACCGGCGAGGGCGGTGGAAATGTCGAAGTCATAGTTGACCCACGCGGAGGCGGTCAGCGGTGGACGCATGGCCAGAGTGCGACCTTCGCGACCGTCGTTGTCTTTCTCCCACTTGGTCTGGTTACGCGACACCGCCGCCAGCACGCGCAGGTTGCGGGTGACGTTGACCTTGCCTTCCAGCTCGATACCGCGCGAACGCACGGAGCCGCTCTGGGTGCTGAAGCCCGGGTTGTTGAGGTCGGTGGTGAGCATATTGTCCTGGTCGATCTGGTACGCCGACAGCTGGATGAAGCCGTCGATCGACTTCGGCTCGTACTTGACGCCGACTTCGTACTGCTTGCCGGTGGTCGGTTCGAAGGCGCCGCCGCTCATGTCGGTACCGGTTTGCGGCAGGAACGATTCGGCGTAGCTGACATACGGCGTGATGCCGTTGTCAAACTCGTAGCCCAGGCCGGCACGACCGGTGAACTTCTCGTCTTTCTGGTTGCTGTGGCCGCCGCTCAGCGGTTGCTTGTTGTCGGTTTCGGCGAAGTCATAACGACCGCCGAGGGTCAGGAACCACTGGTTCCAGCGCAGTTGATCCTGAGCGTACAGG
Source organism: Pseudomonas sp. PS01299 (assembly GCF_029960145.1). Lineage (NCBI taxonomy): Bacteria > Pseudomonadati > Pseudomonadota > Gammaproteobacteria > Pseudomonadales > Pseudomonadaceae > Pseudomonas > Pseudomonas sp. PS01299. The sequence continues at coordinate 30,363 of NZ_JASCPO010000019.1, forward strand.
CCGGTCTGGGTGATGGTGTTGTCCCATTTGTACGGCTGACGGAAATTGATCTGGCTGCCATACACCGGGTTGTACAGATCCAGACCTGGAGCGGTGCGGTCGTACAGGCCGAGGAATTTCGAATTGTAGTGGTAGTAGTCCACACCCAGCAGCACGGTGTGCTCGACGTCGGCGGTGTGGAACTTGGCCTGGGCAATGTTATCGATGCCGTAGACCTTGTTGTGCTGCGACCAGTCCACCGCATAACGGCTCTGGTAGCTGCCGTCGTTGAGGCCGGTAACCGGGTTGGTCGGGAACGCATAACCGTGCAGCGGCGCCACGTACTGGTCGTTGATGTCGGCGTAACGCGCGTTCTGCTTCAGGGTCCAGACGTCGTTGAGCTCGTGAGCGATCTCGTAACCGACGACGAACTGCTCGCGGTGGTACTTGTTCACGTCCGGCTCGCCGAGGAACAGGCTGCGGCTGATGCGCCCGGCCTGGCTGCGATGCACGGTGCCGTTGGCGGGCAGGCCTTGGGCTTCCGGTACGTCGTGATCTTTCTGGTACTGACCGAACACGGTGATGGTGGTCTGGTCGTTGGGCAGCCAGGTCAGGCTTGGCGCCAGCAGCATGCGGTTCTGGCTGGCGTAGTCGATGGCCGAGCCGCTGTCGTTGACCACACCGGTCAGGCGATAGAGGAATTCGCCCTGATCGTCGATCGGGCCGCCGAGATCGAAGGCACCGTACTTGCGGTCATAGCTGCCGCCACCGAGCTTCACTTCGTGCAGCGGGGTCGCGGTCGGACGCTTGCTGACCATGTTGACGATACCGCCCGGCTGGTTCTGGCCGTACAGCACCGAGGCCGGACCCTTGAGCACTTCGACGCGCTCCAGGGTGTACGGGTCGATCTGCAGCGAACCGCCGGTGCTGCCGCCGCCGTAAGGCATGTGCAGGCCGTCGAGGTACAGCGGAGTAGGGGAGAAGCCACGGGACGTCGGTTCGTCGAAGATCTTCACTCGATCCGAGAAACCGCCGCCGGTCATGCCGGGCGTGTATTGCAGGGCCTCGGTGACGGTCTTCGAGCCGCGCATCTTGATTTCGTCTTGAGTGACGACGTTGATGGTCTGCGGGATTTCCTTGAGCGACGAATCGGTCTTCGAACCGGTGGCGCTGCGCTTGGCGACGATCCCGTCGACCGGGCCCCAGGCCGATTCGGCGGTGGCGGAAATGCTGGTCGGGGCCAGATCGAGGCTGGCGCCGCCGCTGCTGCGCGAACGCAAGGCGACGTTGTTGCCTTCGACGCTGTAGGCGATGTTGGTGCCTTGCAGCAGTTGCGCGATGGCGGCGGTCGGTTCCAGGTTGCCACTGACGGCGCTGCTGCGCAGGCCGCTGACTTCATCCGGGCTGTAAAGCACTTGGAGATTGGTCTGGCGACCGAATTCCTGCAATGCGCTCCCCAGCGACTGTGCAGGAATATTGATCGCCACGGCGGCGGCCTGGGCCTGGCCGATCATCGGCACAGTCAGGGCCATGGCGCAGAACGCGGGCAAGGTGCAACGGAAGGAGCGGCGGATCAGCAGGGCCTTGGCGAGCGGGTGGAGTCCGTGCGGTGCGGGCATTGTTCTTCTACTCTTCAAAGTGTTGACTGAGAACTATTTCTATTAACTGTTAGTAAGACGTTGAGCCTTCCGAAAACCGGAAAGCTCAACGCCATTTTTTTACAAAATTTTCACAGTCAGGCGGGTTGCAGCTCAGTGACCACTTTGCCGGCGCTCATGCGCACCAGTTGGTCGGCGACATCGAAGTAACGATCGTCGTGGGAAATGACGATGATGGTCTTGCCCAGACGCTTCAGGTCCGGCAGCAGCTCGGTGTAGAAAATCCGCCGGAAAGTCGGGTCCTGATCGGCGGCCCACTCGTCGAACACCAGCACCGGACGCTCTTCCAGCCAGGCGTTGATCAGGGCCAGACGCTTGCGCTGGCCGGTGGACAGGTCGGTGGTGGTGAACGAGCCGTTACGCACACTGACCTTGTGCGCAATTTCCAGGCGCTCCAGGTATTGGTTGGCGTCTTCCGGGATATGCGTATCGCCCTGAACCACGTCGTCGAACAGGTAATAGTCGGCGAAGATCGTGGTGAACAACTGGCGGTAATCGTCGCGGTTGGCGGCATCGACGAGCTGCTGGTTGAGGCGGATTTCGCCTTGCTGCGGCGCGTACAGGCCCAACAGCAACTTGATCAGCGTGGTCTTGCCGCAGCCGTTTTCGCCGACGATGAAAATGATGTCGCCTTGTTCGATTTTCAGGTTCACCGGCCCCAACCGGAACGGCTTGGCGCCTTCTACCGTCGGGAAACTGTACGAGACATCGTTCAGCTCCAGGCTGTGCACCGGGGTCTTTTGATGGCCCTGGTCGCTGAGCAGCAGGTGCGGCTCGGGCGAGGAGAATTGCTCGGACAGATCGGCGATCCGGCGGAACGCGATTTGCGCACGACTGACGATCGGCAAGGTGCCAATGATGTGTTCCAGCGGCCCTTTCATGTACAGCAGCACCAGCACGAAGCCGCTCATCACCGCTTTGTCGGCGCTCGGCCACAGCGATTGCAGGCCCAGCGCCAGGCCGATCACCACGAAGAACAGCATCGAACCCAGGGTCTTGGCGACCACGAAAATGTTCACCGAACGCACCTGCGTGTCGCAGATCTTGTCGGCCGTGCCTTCGATGCCCGAGACGAACATGCGATGCCGGCGCGGGCGGTGGATGCGCAGTTCCTTGGCGCCCTCGGCGACAGCGTGGTAGTGCTTCTGCAACTCGTCTTCGTAGTCGCGAGCCTTGAGGAAGCCCTGCATGCCGCGCCCGCGCGCGATGTACTGAATGACCGTGCCGATCAGGATCGCCACCGCCATCATCAGAAACATCGGCCACGACAACATCGCCAGGTAGCCCATGCAACCGAGGGTCACGGTCAGGGAAATCGCCAGCGGCGCAAAGGCGAAGGCGAAGTCGCTGATGGTGTCGACGTCGTGGGTCAGCACCGGAATCAGCCGATGGCTGCGATAGCGCTCGATCTGCTCGATCGGCGCCGAGAGGACTTTTTCGCCCAGCTCTTTGCGCAATTTGGCGATGATGTGCTGGCCGACGAAATTGGTGCCGATGTCGGAGAAGATCGAGCTGGTCAGCGCCAGCAGGCACAGGCCGGCAAACACCGCGACCATCGTGCTGGTCAGTGCGCCCTCGGCGTGTAGCACGTTGTTGATGGTCGCCAGCAGCGCGGTGACGCTCAGGCCACCGACCATGCCGAGCAGGATCGACACGCTGACGATCAGTCGAAAGGGTTTGAGCAGGGCGAACAATTCATTGATCACCCCGCGTGTTGGTTTGCTCATGGAGGTTCCCTGCTTGAAGGAGCGGCGAACACCGGCACTGCTCGGGCGGTTCGCCTGGATGACGTAGAGGGCGGTGGGCGCGCCATGGAGGATCGCGCCCACTTTTAGAACGACTGGCAGGACGGCTAATTTAGCCGGACGATGGCGTTACAGATCGCGGGCGACCCGGAAGCCGATCCAGTCGCCACGGGTGTCGGTGTAGGTGGCGTTGCGGTTGCCCGAACGCGAGAACACCGGGGCCTCGCCCCAGTCGTTGCCACGGATACGCCGCACGTCGCACTTGCCGCTTAACCAGGCACTGCCATCGCTTGGCGCGCCGACGTAGTTCTCGTTGTAGCAATCGGCGGTCCACTCATAAATATTGCCGTGCATGTCGTAGACGCCGAAGGCATTGGCCGGGAAGCTGCCGGCCGGCGCGGTGAAGTTGTAGCCATCGGCGGCGCCGTAGGTGTTGGCGTGTTTGGCGATGCTGTAATCCTTGCCCTCGTCGAACGGGAAGGGGAAGGGCCCGGAGCTGCCGGCGCGGGCGGCGTATTCACGCAGCGACTCGCTGACCAGCCGGTATTGCTGGCCGGTCTTCCTCGACAGCCAGGCCACGTAAGCTTCGACCTCCGGGAAATCCATGCACACCGCCGGGTGCTTGTCGGTGTACTGCTTGCGCGGGTCGCTGCCCTGATAATCCGGGATCCCGGCCTTGCACGCGCGACCGGGGCGAGTGTCGCCGTCGGGCATTTTGTAGCCGCTGTCCTTGAGGTAGGCGTCCCACTCGCCGCGCAGAATCTGGAAACGGCTGATCGCCAGCGGTTTGGCAAACGTCACCGGGTGCAGCGGCCCTTCATCCGGCTCGCGGCCGACCTCATCCTCCGGGGTGCCCATGGTGAACGTGCCGGTGGGCAGCACGACCATTTCCGGGCAGTCCTTGCAGTCCTTGAACACCTTGCCCGACGCAGGCGGAGTGGCGGCCTGCGCGGCACCCGGCAGCAGGCCGGCGGCGAGGGCGGTGAGCATCAGCGCCGGCAGCGCCTTCAAGGAAAATCGACGCAGTTCACTGTTCATTGCGAGTCTCGCTAAAAGGAAAAAGGGATCGCCCGGATTCACAGGGCCTGGTCGAGCACGGCCAGCAAGCGGTCGATTTGCTCTTCGTCGTTGAGCAGCCCCGGTGCGGTACGGATCACCGGGCCGACGTCACGGTGCACGGCATCGGCCACCACGCGGTTGGCCATCAGGTGCGCGGCGATCTTGTCGCTGTCCTTGCCCTTGACCCGGAAGAAGGTGAAACCGGCGGACAGCTCAGGGCTCAGTGGCGTCACCAGTTCGATCTGCGGCCGTTGCTGCAGGCGTTGTTTCAGGTAGCTGTTGAGCGCGTGAATGCGCGCCTCGACCTCGGCCTTGCCCAGCTCAAGATGCAATTTGAACGCTTCGTCCAGCGCCCAGCGGTGCTCGAACGAGTGATAGCCGCCGGGCGTCATGGTGGTGGAAAACGCCGTGGCTTCAGAGAACGTCGGAATGATCGGGGTGACGTATCTGACCTCGGCGAAGCGGCTGCAGACGATGCCGGTGCCACGTGGGCCGAACATCCACTTGTGGGTGCCGGCGATGAAGAAGTCGCAGTTCATCTGCGCGAAGTTCAGGTTGTCCACGCCGAAGCCATGCACCCCGTCGACCACGTAAACGATGCGGTCAGCGTCGCTGCGACCGCGGTTGTGCTGGTCGACGATGGCGCCGATTTCACCGATGGGCAGTTTCATGCCGCTGCCCGAATGCACCCAGCACATGCCCAGCACCCGGGTTTCGGGGCGGATGGCGCCGTCGATCGCGGCAAGGATTTCTGCTTTGCTGGCGCTGTACGAATCCTTGAACAGACGAATTTTGCGCACCCGGGTGCCGTCGCGTTCGCTACGCAGGGCGAGGATAGTGTGGGTCGCGTAGTGCTCGTGCTCGGTGGTGAGGATTTCCTGATCGGGGCGCACGTGCACGCCGCCGTAAATCATCGCCAGACCTTCGGTGGTGCTGCCGGTCAGGGCGATCTGTTTGGCGTCGGCTTGCAGGTAGCGTCCGGCCCAGACGCGGACGTTCTCTTCGCGTTGTTCGATCACGCCGAGGTCCCAATCCATGGCCAGGCCGGGATTTTTGTCGAGGGCGGCGCGGTGCCGCTCAATCGCCTCGCGCACCGGTTTCGGGTGCGAGGTAATCAGGAAATTGGAGAAGTGCAGATACGCCGGATCCTGATCGAACAGCTGCTGCAACCGCGCCCACTTGTTGCCGGTCGCGGGCGCGGCGTTCGCGGCACCGGCGACATTCGGCAGGCTCGCGCCCAGTGGCAGAGCCGCCGCGAGAATCCCCGCCTGCTTCAAGAACTCACGACGATTGCTCATGGCTGGGCAGTTCCGGGCGCGGCGGCCAGTGCCGGTTTCGCGGCTTTCTCGACCTGATCCCAGACCCGCAGGAAGTTGCCGCCCCAGAGCTTGGCGATGTCCGCTTCGGAGTAACCGCGTGAGATCAGCTCGGCGGTGACGTTGCGAATTTCGCCGACGTTCTCGAAGCCTTTGACGCCGCCACCTTCGTTGAAGTCGGAGCTGATGCCGACATGGTCGATGCCGATCTTGCGCACCGCGTAATCGATGGCATCGCCCAGATCCTTGAGGCTGGCTTTCGGCTCTTCTTCGAGGATGCCGTACAGGCGGCTGGCGTACTGGCCAAACTTCTGCTCGGACCACGCGGCAATGATCGGGTCGCCCGGCATCAACGCCATCGCCAGGTTCGGCAGCGGCGGCAGGTCGAAGTCCTTGCGCATCTCGTTGAGCTTGTCCTGGGTTTGTTGGGTGAGCGGACGCAGGTACTGCGAGAACGCGACGATCTGCACCACGCCGCCGCTGTTTTTGATCAGCTGCATTTCCTTGTCGCTGAGGTTGCGCGGAATGTCGACCATCGCACGTGGCGCCGAATGCGAGGCTACCAGCGGCGTGCGGCTGAGCTGCGCGACTTGTTCGAGGGCTTTGGTCGACATTTGCGAGACGTCGATGATCACGCCCAGATCGTTGAGGCGCTTGACCGCCTGCTTGCCCAGATCCGAGAGGCCGTCGAGGGCGTCCGGCGAATCATTGAGGAATGGCAGCGGCCGCGACGAATCCGCCCAGTCGTTGTTGCCGATGTAGCTGAAGCCGAACATGCGCATGCCGCGCGCGGTCCACAGGTTCAGCAGGTTGAGGTCGTGGCCCAGCGGATAGGCGTTGAGCATGCTGATGAAAATCGCGAATTTGCCTTCGCCGTGCAGGCGCCGGAAGTCGTCGGGGGTGTAGGCGATGGCCACCTGATTGGGGTAGTCGCGAACCATCCCGGAGATGATCTTGAAGCGGATTTCCTGCTGATTGCGCGCCTCGTCGACGAAGCCAGGGGTCGGCTTGTGCGGGGCGTTGGGGCCGTTCCACATTTCCGGCCAGCCGAAGATGGTCAGCGCGGCGCCGGACAGGCGCCCGCGGTTGGCCTTGGCGAGGTCGAACTGGCCGTCGCCGTCCTTGTCGGCTTCGTGGCCGTCGGTGCCGAAATTTTGCGTCAGGCTGACATGGCTGTCGAAAGAGAGCATGCGTTCGTGCAGCTCATCGGCCTGCTTCATGACTTTGGCCGGGTAGCCGAGGTCGTCCTTGAACCAGTGATGCCACACGGCAAAGCCTGCGCCGGCGCTGATCGCCAGGGCCAACGGCAGGCCGATGAATAGAGCCTTTTTCGAACGTGGTTTTGTCATTGCCATCTCAGTCAGGTTCGCCATCGAGGTGCAGGCGCGGGGGCCTTCGCTATCTGGGAAGAACGAGTGGTTGGCGGCAAAATTTAAGCCTGACACTGTGGCGAGGGGATTTATCCCCGATCGAGGGCGAAGCGCTCGCAAGGCCTGCGAGCGCCGTCCCTTCTGGTGTCGCCGCCAGCGTCGGATGGGAGTTGCTTCGCAACTCATCGGGGATGAATCCCCTCGCCACGGGTCATCATCGCCGGGCGCGTTAAATTTGCCGGGGCAACAAACGTTCTAGCTTGGATAAAGCCTGCTTCATGGCTGACACAGGTAGGGCAATGAAGATTTCTCGACGATGGTTCATGGCGGGCCTGGCGCTGACCGGCGCTGCCGTGCCTGCGGCGTATTTCGGGCATCGTGAATGGACGAAGCCGGACCCGACGATCACCCCGGGCGAAGCGTCTTTCGACGTCGCCGACATGGCCGGGCAGCGCCTGGCGAATGCGTTGCGCGGGGTGTGGGATATCCGTTTCGAAGGTGCCGATGCCGGCCTCGAGGGCTTGCCGCTCAAGGGTCTGCAAGTGTTTCTCGACATCGGCCAGAAGGGACGCGGCGTGTGCGGTTTTCTCGACACGCCCGAGCGCCTGCGCTCCGCTGAAACACCGCGTTATCGAATTCTGGGCGACCTCGCGAAAGCCGATGCGGCGAAGCTGAGCTGGCGCCTGATCGGCGCTGACGGTCAGATCAGCTATGAGCTGGAGATGATCCTCGATGAGGTCTGGGCCGACTTCGGCAATGCCGGCAGTGGCACCCTCAGCGGCAAGGCCTTGCGCCTGGACCGGTCGCTGGCCTTGCCGGCGCAGGACAATCGCTTCGTCGCCGTCAAGCGGCTGTTTCCCGAAGCGCGCGAGCGCACGCCGCTCAACCCGACGTTGCTGGCGTGGCTTATCTCTCCCGAGCATCGCCTGTTTCACCAGTTGTGGCATGCGACCCGGGACAAGTGGCACAAACTGCCCGAGGACAAGCGCGAGGCCTTGCGCGGCATTGGCTGGCAGCCCGGCCCGCGTGACAAGGAGCGCGATGCCCGTGGCCCGCGCAAGGATCGCAATGGCTCGGGCGTGGACTTTTTCTTCATGCACCGGCACATGCTCGGGACGGCGCGCTCGATGCAGGATCTGCCATCCTGGGCGTTTTTTCCGCTGCCGCAGCCGGAGCTGATCCGCGACCGCGTCGGCTTCGCCCGCTATTTCGACAACCACGACGGCACGGCCTTGCCACCGACCTGGACGGCGGCGGGCGATGACGAATTCAGTCAGTGGGTCAGTGACATCAAGACTGCCGAAACCTACGAAAGCAACTTCCAGGTCTGGGAGTCGCAGTACCGCGATCCGGCGTATCTGGCCCGGCTCACCCTCGGCCAGTTCGGCTCCGAAGTCGAGCTGGGCCTGCATGACTGGCTGCACATGCGCTGGGCCTCCGTGCCACGCGATCCGTCCAACGGTCAGCCGGTGCCGTTTGCCCGCGATCCGGCGGACTTCGCGGCCCGCTGGTACAACGCCGAGAACGATTTCCTCGGCGATCCGTTTTCTTCCCACGTCAACCCGACGTTCTGGCATTTCCATGGCTGGATCGATGATCGCATCGAGGACTGGTTCCGCGCCCACGAGCGCTTCCATCCGGGTGAAGTCACGCGGCTGCAGGTCAATGGCGTGCCATGGTTTGCCCCGGGGCGCTGGGTCGAGGTCGACGACCCGTGGCTCGGGCCGATCACCCATGGCTGCAGCACCACGCCGGGTTTGCAGATGGGCAAGTCGGTGGAGATGGATCCGGAAACCATGAAGCTGGCGCTGCGCATCACCTTCATCACCGACGAGGAAAAACTCGCCGGCCTGTTCCGCCGCGTGCCGCAACGGCCATGGTATGCGCGCAATCTGAAGCCTAAAACCAGCCCGGCTTGAGGGCTGCGTCATCGATCATTCGCGAGCAGGCTCGCTCCCACAGGTTCAGGTGTCAGCCCACAATGTCCGGACTGACCCCGGACACCCTGTAGGAGTGAGCCTGCTCGCGATAGCGCCCGACCAGTCGACATTCAATTGCCTGAGCCACCGCCATCGCGAGCTGGCTGACTCCTGCATGAGAACGCATTCCTGCTGATGGAACACGATCAAGTGTGGGAGCGAGCTTGCTCGCGAAGGCGATCTGTCAGTCGCCGCAATTACAAGGTCTGCCACCCGCCACCAAGCGCCTTGTACAGCGCAATGCTCGCCTGCATCCGCGCCAGGCGCAGTTGCACGTTCTGATCCTGCGCTGCGTACAAGGTGCGCTGGGTTTCGAGGACAGTCAGCAAGTCTTCAGCGCCGGCCTGGTAACGGCTTTGGGCGATGTCGAATGCGGTCTGCGCCTGATTCAGTTCTTCGTTCTGCCACAACCGCTGCTCATCCAGGCGACGAATGCTATTGAGCGCTTTTTCCACATCGGCGAAACCGTTGATGATTGCCCCACGGTAAGTTTCCAGCAGCTCTTGCTGGCGCGCCGAGGCCTTGTCGCGTTCAGCGCCGAGGCGACCGTTATTGAAAATCGGTGCGACCAGTCCGGCGGTCAGGTTGTAGAAAGGGCTGCGGATCAAATCGCCGAACTGATTGGCGCCCGAGCCGAGTTGGGCGGTCAGGGTCAGTGCCGGCAACATGGCCGCGCGAGCGACTTTGACGTCAGCTTCGGCGGCGGCCAGTTGGGCTTCGGCGCGTGCGATGTCCGGACGATGCGTGAGCAACTCGCTGGGCACGCCGGCGGCGATGTCTGGCCATTGCAGGTGCTCGAAGGGCTCTGTCGCCGACAGTTGCTGCACCGGTCGGCCGAGGAGGGCGGCGAGGCTGATCAGCGCGTCCTGGGCTTGCTGTTGCACGCGCGGCAATTGCCATTGCTGGGCGGCGACCAGGCTCTTCTGTTGCGCCAGCTCCAGCGCGGTGGCTGAGCCTGAATCAAACCGCGTCTGCACCAGTTTCAGCACGCTTTGCGCGTTGGCCAGATTGAGTTCGGCGATGCGGCTCTGCTCGCGTAGCGACAAGGTTTGCGCATACGTGCTGGCAACGCCGCTGAGCAATGTCAGTTCGACCGTCGCCCGGTCGAATTCGCTGGCCTGCAGGGCGAACTGCGCACTGTCGCGCGAGGCGCGTTTGCCGCCCCAGAAATCGATTTCGTAAGTGGCGCTCAGGTTGGTATCGAAATAGTCCACAGCCTTGTTGCTGCTGTTGGCATCGAGTTGGCTGTAGCCATTGCCGCGCAGCAGTTTCTGCCGATTGGCATTCAGGCCGGCCTTGACCTCCGGCAACTGAGAGCCGCCAGCGATGACAGTGCCTGCCTGCGCTTGACGCACTCGAGCGACGGCGGCCGCGAGGTCGAAACTGCCGACGCGAGCCTGTTCGATCAGACGATCCAGTTCCGGGCTGCCAAATTGCGTCCACCACTGCGGGCTATTGCGGGCAACGCTGGCGCCATGGGGCGACTGCCAGGCAGCAGGCGCCTGCACACCGCTGTCCGGGCGTTGAACGGGACTGCCGCAGGCACTGAGGATCAGGCACACGGTCAACAGGCTGAGGCGCGGTTTCATAAATCGATCATTCACTGGTAAGGGCTGTGACCGGGTCGAGCCGGGCAGCTTTGCGGGCAGGCATGAAGCCGAAGACAACACCGGTGACCAGGGCGCAGCCGAAGGCGCCGAGTACCGCCATCAAGGAAAAGGCCACGGCCACTTCGCTGAGGATCAGCACGCCGCCGACAATCAAGGCCAGGGCGATCCCGGCAATGCCGCCGACCACCGAGAGCATCACCGCTTCGGTGAGGAACTGCCGGAGGATGTCGCGCTGGCGGGCGCCGGTGGCCATGCGAATGCCGATCTCGCGAGTCCGCTCGCGCACGGTCATGAGCATGATGTTCATCACGCCGATGCCGCCGACCAGCAGCGAAATCGCCGCAATCGAACCGAGCATCAGCGACAGGGTGTTCTGGGTGCGGGCCTCGGCCTGGATCATCGCGGCGTTGTTGGTCAGTTCGAAATCCTTCTTGCCGTTGTGCAGGCGCAGCATCAGTTGCTCGATGGCCTGCTCGGTGTCCTTGACCTTGCGCGCGTCGGCGGCGGCAATGGCCACGTATTCCGGATTGCGCGTGCCGAACAGCCGGACGCTGGCCGCCGAATAGGGGATGGCGATGCGGTTATCACTGTCGGAGTCGCCGGAGCTGGCGCCCTTTTCGGCGAGCACGCCGACCACCTGGAACGGCACATTCTCGATCAGGATGAATTGGCCGATCGGGTTCGGCACATCCTTGAGCAGTTTGCTGCGGACTTTGTGGCCGATCACCGCGACGGCTGCAGCATTCTGCTCATCGGCCTCGGTGAAGTAACTGCCTTGCACCACCGGCCAGTTGAAGATCGCCGGGAAGTTGGTGTCGTTGCCACCGACGTAACTCAGGTGGTCGGCATTACCGTAACGTACGCCGGCCTCGGCGCCGTTGACCGGCATGATCCGCTGCACTTGCGGCAGGCTGGCCAGCGCGTGCACATCGTCGAGGGTGATGATCCCCGGCGGCGTGCGCGGGTTGGGCGCTGAGCCGCTGAGGTAAATAATGTTTGAACCGAAGGCGCCCATCTGCGCCATCACCTGGCGTTTGCTGCCTTCACCGACCGCCAGCATCACCACCACCGACGCCACGCCGATGATGATCCCGAGCAGGGTCAGCGCTGTGCGAAAGCGGTTGATCCACATCACCCGCCACGCGGCATGCAGGGCATCGACCAGTTCACCTTTCCACGCGCCAGTGGCTTCGGCGCCGTCGGCCAGACGCTGGCGCAGATCCACCGCTTGCAGCGCGCCGGGGTTGGCGCTGGTCTGGGCGTGGGGATCATCGCGGGCGCTGTCGCTGATGATCAGGCCGTCGCGTATTTCGATGATGCGTTTGGCCCGGGCCGCGACTTCGCGGTCGTGGGTGATGAGGATCACTACGTGGCCCTGGCTCGCCAGCTCATCGAGCAGCGTCATCACTTCTTTGCCGCTGTGGCTGTCGAGGGCGCCGGTGGGTTCGTCGGCGAGGATGATATGGCCGCCGTTCATCAACGCCCGGGCAATCGACACCCGTTGCTGTTGGCCACCGGACAACTGATGCGGGCGGTTGCCGGTGCGCGAGGCCAGGCCGAGTCGGTCGAGCAGGGCGGCGGCGCGGGCGTGACGCTCGGCGGCCGGGGTGCCGGCATAGATCGCCGGCATCTCGACGTTTTCCTGGGCCGAGCCGGACGGAATCAGGTGATAGCCCTGGAACACAAATCCAAAGGCTTCGCGGCGCAGCCAGGCCAGCTCGTCGCTGTCGAGGCCGGCGACGTTTTCCCCGGCAAAGCGGTACTCGCCGGAGGTCGGGTGGTCGAGGCAGCCGAGGATATTCATCAGGGTCGATTTGCCGGAGCCGGAAGCGCCGACAATCGCCACGAATTCACCGGCGTGAATCGACAGGTCGATGCCGCGCAACACGTGAACTTGCGGAGCGTCACCGCCGCCGTAGGATTTGCGAATGCCCTGCAGGTCGATCAGAGGCGTTTGCATTCAGCCTCCGCTGCCGTCGACCGGGCCGATCAGCAGATGATCGCCTTCGTTGAGGCCGTCGACAATCTGCACCTTGAGCCGGTCGCTGATGCCGGTGCGTACCTCGCGTTGCTGGATGTCGCCGTTGGCCGCCACCACCTGCGCGGTTTGCAGGTTGGCCGTGGTGCTGCCCTGCAATGCGGCGACCGGCGCTGTGAGCACGCCTTTGGCCTGATTGGCGACGAAAAACACCTGGGTGGTCATCTCGGCCATCAAGGCGTTGTCGGCGTTATCGACGTCGAGCAAAACCGTGTACAGCACAACGCGGGCGCTGCCGCTTTTACTGCTGCTGGCTGGGCTGCCGCCGCCCTGGCTGGTCTGGTCCAGCGGCTTGGGCGGCACCGGCAGAATCTGCCGCACGGTGCTGCTCCAGCGCCGCTGGCCGCCGCTGAGGGTGGTGAAGTAGGCGGTCATGCCCGGTTTGACGTGGCCGATGTCGGCCTCGGAAACCTCGGCCCACACGGTCATCGGTGACAGCTTGGCGATGCGCAGGATCAGCGGCGTCTGCTGTTGCGCGTTGAGGGTCTGGCCTTCGCGGGCGTCGAGGGCAACCACGGTGCCGGCCATCGGCGCATAAATCCGCGTGTAGCCGAGTTCAGCCTGATCGCTGCGCAGGCTCGCTTCAGCCTGGCGGATCTGTGCCTGGAACATGTCGACGCGGGCCTGAGTGGCTTTCAGTTCGGCGCGGGCGGTCTGCACGTCTTCTTCACGGGTGGCGCCGCCGGCCACGAGATTCTGCTGGCGCTGATACTTCTGCCGCGCCAGTTCATGCTGGGCGCGTTGCTCCTGCAATTGTGCCTTAAGGTTTTCGATGGAGAAGCGTCCGGCGTCGAGTTTGGCCTTCTGCGTGGACGGATCGATTTCCACCAGCAGTTGACCTTCCTTGACCACGTCACCGACTTCGACGTGGATTTTCTGGATCTGCCCGGAGGCCTGCGCACCGACATCGACATATCGGCGCGGTTGCAGAGTGCCCAGTGCGGTGACGCTGCTTTCGATGTCGCCACGACTGACTTGCACGGTGGCAAAACGGTCGCGTCCCGGCGGCATGATTTGCCACGCGGCGTAGGCAACAACAGGAATCAGACAAAGGACTGCGAGCAGGGCGCGTCGAGCGGGGCGGGGACGTTTCATGCAGGGTTCCGGCCAGTGGAATTCGGCCCGTCGTCCGGCTGCACGCCACAGCGCGCAGCCGTTGAACGCTGTCGCAGGGCGCGACAGACACGGGGAGCTGTCCTGTAAACGATGAATACGCGGGGGAATTTAAGCGAAGACACAGGATGTTACAGGTATGGAACGGCACTATTTAGCGGGCAACGACAAACGCCACTTTAAATCTATATGAGAATTACTATAAATTACGCACCTCAGTTGCCACTATCTTGCTACCCGTGTTCGCGGGCCGTCGATCAGTGTGCTCAAGGATCGAATCCGCATCGAAGCGGCCGGGAGTCATGTTGGAAAACTACTATCGCGAGCTGGTGTGTTTCCTGAACGCCAAGCTCGGCAACCGTCAGGTCGCCGAAGATGTGGTGCATGACGCTTATGTGCGGGTTCTGGAACGCTCCAGCGACACGCCCATCGAGCAGCCCCGGGCCTTTCTTTATCGCACTGCGTTGAATCTGGTGATCGACGATCATCGGCGCAACGCCTTGCGCCAGGTCGAGCCACTGGAAGTGCTCGACAGCGAAGAGCGCTATTTCACCCCGTCGCCCCATGGCACTCTCGATCACGGCCAGCGTCTGGAGATGCTCCAGCGTGCACTGGCGGAATTGTCGCCGCTGTGCCGCGACAGTTTTCTGCTGCGCAAGATCGAAGGCCTGTCGCACCCGCAGATTGCCGAACAGCTGGGAATTTCCAAGGCACTGGTGGAAAAACACATCGTCAATGCGATGAAGCATTGCCGTCTGCGCATCAAGCAATGGGATGCCCATTGAGCCGCCATCGCTAAATTTTATTTCACTGTCCTCGTTCCTACTCAACAGACGACCTGCTGTCCTGCTCAAGGCCAGTCGGGTCACTTAGGCTCTCCTTTCCCCTTGTTGAGGGGTTCATCCAGAGGACACTGGAAATGACTCAGGCAATTGCATCGCCCATCGTTCACGACCTGATCGGCGTCGGTTTCGGCCCTTCGAACCTGGCGCTGGCCATCGCTCTGCAAGAGCGCGGCCCGACCCACGGCGAGCTGGATGTGCTGTTCCTCGACAAGCAGGCCAACTACAGCTGGCACGGCAACACCCTGTCGACCCAAAGCGAATTGCAGATTTCCTTCCTCAAGGATCTGGTGACCCTGCGCAACCCGACCAGCCCGTACTCGTTCGTCAATTACCTGAAGGCTCACGGCCGTCTGGTGGACTTCATCAACCTCGGCACCTTCTACCCGTGCCGCATGGAGTACAACGACTACCTGCGCTGGGTTGCCGGGCAGTTCACCGAGCAGAGCCGCTATGGCGAAGAAGTGCTGACCATCGAACCGGTGCTGCACAACCATCAGGTTGAAGCATTGCGCGTGATCTCCCGCGACAGCGAAGGCCAGCAGTTGGTGCGCACTGCGCGTTCGGTGGTGGTCAGCGCCGGCGGCACACCGCGTATTCCGGAGGCGTTCAAGGCGCTGAAGGGTGACAGCCGCGTGTTCCACCACTCGCAGTATCTGTCGCAGATGGCCAAACAGCCGTGTGTGAACAACCAACCGATGAGCATCGCGATCATCGGCGGCGGGCAGAGCGCGGCGGAAGCCTTTATCGATCTGAACGATTCGTTCCCGTCGGTGCAGGTCGACATGATCCTGCGCGGTTCGGCCCTCAAGCCTGCGGATGACAGCCCGTTCGTCAACGAAGTGTTCTCGCCGGAGTTCACCGATCTGGTGTTCCAGCAAAACAGCGCCGAGCGTGAGCGCCTGGTCAACGAGTACCACAACACCAACTACTCAGTGGTCGACATCGACCTGATCGAACGCATCTACGGCATCTTCTATCGCCAGAAAGTCTCGGGTATCGCCCGTCATGCGTTCCGTACCCTGACCACCGTCGAGAGCGCCACCGCCACCGAACGCGGCATCGAACTGGCGGTGCGCAACAACGCCACCGGCGAAGTCACCGTGCGCCTCTATGACGCCGTGGTCCTGGCCACCGGTTACGAGCGGCAGATGCACCGCAAACTGTTGGCACCGCTGGAAGAATACCTCGGTGATTTCGAGGTCGATCGCAACTACAAACTGATCACCGACGAACGCTGCAAGGCCGGTCTGTACATGCAGGGCTTCTGCCAGGCCAGCCATGGCCTGAGTGATACATTGCTGTCGGTGTTGCCGGTGCGTGCCGACGAGATTGCCGGTTCGCTGTATGAGCATGGCAAGAACCGTGGGCATCGTTCGGTAGCGGATCTGTTGTTGGCGACGGCCAGCTGAGTTTTGCGTCGTCTGTAATACCGCTATCGCGAGCAGGCTCACTCCTACAATGTTCTGTGCACGCAGGACAACTGTAGGAGTGAGCCTGCTCGCGATAGGGCCATCAGAAATGCTGAAAATCCGAAACCTGAACCCTTCCTGAACATCCCCGACACACCTTCTTACACGGGTTTACTCATCCATCATCGAGGCGTAAGCTTCGCGCGTTTTCATCAATAGCGGAGACCCACAGTGGGTACTTGTTCGAGTGACAGTTGTCGGCCGGTCTCGGTAACCGGCAGATTCTCGGCAAGATAACGCGCAGCCTTTCTCTGCCGTTGTCTCGCCGTAAAGCGAGCAGCGGCATCCCGATCATGGTCAGTTGAGACCATGTCCCGACGTCCTTCTCATCGACACTGAAAGTATGTGATTTCGACCGTGTGGTCGCGATCGCAAACCTATCGACACGCCTGTCCTTTGTGATCGGCGCGCCAAGCCTTGCCGTGCCGGATTTTCCGGCGTACGAGGCGCGGTCGTACCTGCTCGACGGTTTCCCGGCTGACCATAGGGGCAACAGCCATGAAACTTACGCTCAAGGAATTTTTCGCAGGCTTCCTGCGCACACGCCACATCGCCCGGCACTTCCGCCGTCTGGCGCTGCTGGAATCGATCACCGACACCACGGTCAGCCGTGAAGTCCCGCCCACCCTGGCCAACACCCTGGTCGATGCAGCCCATCGCGACAGCGGTGAACTGCTGTCGTCACTGGGTACTCACACCGACGACCTGACCGATTTTGAAGTCGACGCCCTGCGTGCGCAGTACGGCCTCAACGAAGTCGAACACGAGCAGCCGCTGCCATGGTGGACCCATCTGTGGCACTGCTACAAAAACCCGTTCAACCTGCTGCTGACCCTGTTGGCGGTGATTTCGTGGCTGACCGAAGACCTGAAAGCCGCCACGGTGATTTTCTCCATGGTGGTGCTGTCGACGCTGCTGCGCTTCTGGCAGGAAAGCAAATCCAACCAGGCCGCCGACGCGCTCAAGGCGATGGTCAGCAACACCGCCACGGTGATGCGCCGCGACGAGCCGCGCATCGAACTGCCGATCAAGCAGCTGGTGCCGGGCGACCTGATCGTGCTGTCCGCCGGCGACATGATTCCCGCCGACTGCCGGGTGCTCAGCGCCAAGGACCTGTTCGTCAGCCAGGCGGCGATGACCGGTGAATCGATGCCGGTGGAAAAATTCGCCCGTCAGGCCGACCGCGACACGCGCAATCCGCTGGAGCTGGAGAACATTCTGTTCATGGGCACCAACGTGGTGTCCGGCACGGCGGTGGCGGTGATTCTCACCACGGGCAACAGCACCTATTTCGGCGCGTTGGCACAGCGTGTGGGCGCAACTGACCGCGCGGTGACCTCGTTCCAGCTGGGCGTGAACAAAGTCAGCTGGCTGCTGATCCGCTTCATGTTCGTCATGGCGCCGCTGGTGCTGTTCATCAACGGTTTCACCAAGGGCGACTGGACCGAAGCGCTGCTGTTCGCGCTGTCGATTGCCGTGGGCCTGACCCCGGAAATGCTGCCGATGATCGTCACCTCGACCCTGGCCAAAGGTGCGGTGTTCCTGTCGCGCAAAAAGGTCATCGTCAAGCGTCTGGACGCGATCCAGAACTTCGGCGCGATGGACGTGCTGTGCACCGACAAGACCGGCACCCTGACCCAGGACAAGATCTTCCTCGCGCGCAATGTCGACGTCTGGGGTGAAGACTCCGATGACGTGCTGGAAATGGCCTACCTCAACAGCTACTACCAGACCGGGCTGAAAAACCTGCTCGACGTGGCGGTGCTGGAACATGTGGAAATTCACCGTGAACTGAAAGTCGGCACGGCATTTCGCAAGGTCGATGAGATTCCGTTCGACTTCAATCGCCGGCGCATGTCGGTGGTGGTCGAAGGGCGTGGCCAGCCACATCAACTGATCTGCAAAGGTGCGGTGGAAGAAGTGCTGGCGGTGTGCACCCGTGTGCAGCACGGTGACGTCGAGGAAGCCTTGAGCGATGAATTGCTGACCCGGATTCGTCAGGTCACCGCAGCATTCAACGCTGAAGGCTTGCGCGTGGTGGCAGTGGCTGCCCGCTCGATGCCGGAAGGTCGCGACACCTACAGCCTGGCCGATGAGCAGGAACTGACGCTGATCGGTTACGTGGCGTTCCTTGATCCACCGAAGGAAAGCACCGCGCCGGCACTCAAGGCTTTGGCCGAGCACGGTGTGGCGGTCAAAGTGCTGACCGGTGACAACGAACTGGTGACCGCGAAGATTTGCCGCGAAGTCGGTCTGGCCCAACAGGGCTTGCTGATGGGCAACGATGTCGAGCGCATGAGCGATGCCGAGCTGGCCGTGGCGGTAGAAAAAACCAACGTGTTCGCCAAGCTGACGCCGTCGCACAAAGAGCGCATCGTGCGCATCCTCAAGGGCAACGGTCATGTGGTCGGCTTCATGGGCGACGGCATCAACGACGCCCCGGCGCTGCGCACCGCCGACATCGGAATCTCGGTGGACAGCGCGGTGGACATCGCCAAGGAAGCCGCTGACATCATCCTCCTGGAAAAGAGCCTGATGGTGCTGGAGGAGGGCGTACTCGAGGGGCGTCGCACCTTCGCCAACATGCTCAAGTACATCAAGATGACCGCCAGCTCGAACTTCGGCAACGTGTTCTCGGTGCTGGTGGCCAGTGCGTTCATTCCGTTCCTGCCGATGCTGCCGATGCACCTGCTGGTACAGAACCTGCTCTACGACATTTCACAGATCGCGATTCCGTTCGACAACGTCGACAAGGAGATGCTGAAGAAGCCGCAGCGCTGGCAGCCGGCGGATGTCGGGCGCTTCATGCTGTTCTTCGGGCCGATCAGTTCGATCTTTGACATCCTGACGTTTGCCTTGATGTGGTATGTGTTCGATGCCAACACCCCGGATCACCAGACCCTGTTCCAGTCCGGCTGGTTCGTGGTGGGGTTGCTGACCCAGACGCTAATCGTGCACATGATCCGCACGCCGAAGATTCCGTTCCTGCAAAGCCGTGCAGCCATGCCGCTGCTGGTGATGACCGGGATCATCATGGCGGTCGGGATCTTCCTGCCGATGGGGCCGCTGGCCAACTACTTCAAATTGCAGGCACTGCCGTCGATGTACTTCGTGTTCCTGCCGATGATCCTGCTGGCGTACATGGCGCTGACCCAGGCGGTGAAAGGCTTCTACATCCGCCGGTTCGGCTGGCAGTAACAACAGGACAACGCTGTTCCCTCTGTAGGAGTGAGCCTGCTCGCGATAGCAATCTGTCAGTCAAAATTTCAACGACTGACACACCGCTATCGCGAGC